>JAPLYA010000107.1 GCA_026395775.1 Candidatus Pacearchaeota archaeon | reverse complement strand
TCTTTATATTTCTTATAGTAAATTGGCTAACAAATTAAAATCATTAGGCATGAATACTAGTAAGAACACTATAATTGAATTTTTGTATTATTTTGAAGAAGCTTATTTATTTTTTCAGAATATTAAATATGAATATTCTCAAGGAAAGCAACTTGGCTCTATAAAAAAAGTATATTTTATAGATAATGGTATGCTGAATGCGGTTAGTTTTAAGTTTTCTAAAGATATTGGGAAATTGCTAGAAAATCTGATATTTTTAGAGCTAAGGCGAAGAAATAAAAAGATATTTTATAATCGGGGAGATTATGAATGTGATTTTGTAATTCAAGAAAAAGAAAAAATTGTTCAGGCAATACAAGTAACGGAAAATTTAAATTTGGAAAATGAAAAAAGGGAAGTAGAAGGCGTTTTAGAAGCCATGAAGAAATTCAAACTTAAAAAAGGTTTTATAATAACTCTTGAAGAAGAAAGAGACATAGAAATAGAAGATAAGAAAATTTTTGTTTTGCCTGTTTGGAAGTGGCTCTTGGAAGAATAAGTTTTTTGGTAATTGTTTTCTTAACCAATCGGCTGTGAATGAGCCAGAGAAATAGTTTTATTTTTATTAATCTCGAGGGAGAGTTTGCTTTTATCATAAAGTGTAACAAAAAATGTAACACTTTAACCGTAAAGTGTAACAAAAAATGTAACACTTCAGAAAGATTTATAAACTATAAATTCTTAGAAAGATTATGAATAGAGAAGAATTATACTCCATACTCTTTGAACAGCAGAAAGATTTTGAAGATGAAAAACCCACAATACCTCGGGAAATGGCTGAAAAAGCCATAAAGTTGGTTTCTCTAGAAATGCCCTTAGTTATAACTGGGATTAGGAGGTGCGGCAAATCTTTTCTCTTAAAAATAATAAAAGACAAACTAAACCTAAAAGACAAGGATTATTTTTATATTAATTTTAATGACGACAGGCTTATAAAATTTGAAGTTGAAGATTTTCAAAAGATAATTGATTTTATTAATGAACAAAATTACAAAGAAAAATGTTTCCTTTTTATTGACGAGATTCAAGAAGTTTCTGGATGGGAAAAATGGATAGACCGGATAAAAAGCAAATATAAAATTTTTATTACCGGCTCAAACTCAAGGCTATTGAGCAGTGAGCTCGCAACAATTCTTACTGGGAGATCAATAAGTTTATGCTTAACTCCCCTTAGTTTTAGGGAATTTCTTCAAGCAAACAAAATCAGCATAAAAAATTGGAAACTTGACTCAAAAGAGCAAACAATGATGCGCAAGGAGTTAAAATCTTTTATTGAAATAGGGGGCATACCAAAGAGGGTTATTACAGGGCAGAATATTGTTATTAAAGAACTCTATGAAGACATATTATATAAAGACATAATAAAAAGATTTGCAAAATTAGACAGGCAGATAAAAGAAATGGCTATTTTTTTCTTTTCAAATCCTTCTTCTTTAATAAGCCTTAGAACACTATCCAAAATGTCAAAGTTAAAGAATATTGCGACAGTTAAGTCTATTCTGGAATCTTTTGAAAGTTCATTCTTGTTCTTTTTTATTAATAAATTTGACTATTCAATAAAAACCCAAATTCAAAACCCCCGAAAGGTTTACTGCATAGATAATTCCTTCTTAATCAATATGGGCTTCCGGCTTTCAGAAGATAAAGGAAAGTTACTAGAAAACTTGATAGCAATTGAGTTAAAAAGGAGGGAAAAAGAAATCTTTTATTATTCTGAAAAATATGAGTGCGATTTCTTAGTAAGGAGAGGCAACAGAATTAAAGAAACGATACAAGTAACTTATGAACTAAACGAAAAGAACAGAGAAAGAGAAATAGCTGGTTTAATTGAAGCGCTGAATAAGTTTAAACTTAAAGAAGGATTAATTATAACTTCAGATCAAGAAGAAAAAATTAAAGTTAATGGGAAAATAATACGAATTATTCCTGCCTGGAAGTGGCTCTTGGAAGAATAAGTTTTTTGTTAATTAACTTCGCTTTTGTAAACTTGGTAATTGTGTTGTTGGTTGGGCAATTGTTTTTTTTAACTAATCTGCTTGGACTGTTAACCATACTGAAATAGTATATTGTTATCTCTGAATAATATTATCTTCGGCAAATAATAAGCTTCGTTTTATATAAGAGGTAATTGCAAGATTAGCGAGGGTAATTAAGCCAAATAATTTTTCTAACTAAAGAAAAAACCCAGAAACTTAAAAGGTTATCTATGGACACTTTACGCACCAGAGAACATAATACGCAAGATTTAAAACCCTATATTGCTTAATTGGAATAAGAAAATCTGAGGATTTGATAAAGAGGAAAAATGTTTGATTTTTTAAAAAAGAAAGATTCCGGAGTGCCTGATGTAGGGCAGGAAGATAGATATGAGGAAGAGAAGAAAGCCAAAGAAAAGAAGAAAGAGCCTAAAGAAGAAGCTGAAGAAGTTGAAGAAGAGCAGGAAGAAGAAGTTGAGCAAGAAGTAAAGGAAATAAGTAGGAAGAACAAGAATACTCAAGCCCTCAGGCAAAATACCAGTGAATTTCAGAGTCTGGCTTTGGAAAAAATAAATGCAAGAATTGAAGCCATGGATTCTTTAATAAAAGGGTATTCTGAAAGATTTTCCAATTTAAGCGAAAGACTTGGCGAAATAAGAACCATGTCTTTAAATAATGAAAAAGAAATTTCTAAAATAGCAATTGATTCCAGCAAGGCAGTTGATATTGTAAAAGAAGTCCAGCCTGAAAAATTAAGAACAGATTATCTGAGAGTAGACTCGAGAATTCAGGCAATTGAGGAGAAAATTGAAGCCAATAAGCAGTTCTATGAAACTATTATGAATGAAGTCAAGGATTTAAGGCAGAAGGCAGGAATCTTTGTTGGGACAGATGCACTATTAAAATTAAATGATGAAGTCAAAAAAGATTTAATAGAAATCCAGAAGATGAGCAACAGAGTAAGGATAAACACAGACAAATCTGAATCTATTTTCATTGAATTAAAGAGAACTCTTGCTGAAAATGAAAAGCTTGCAGAAACAATGAATACTTTAGATTCTTCATATTCTGGGGTTAGAAAAGAGCTTGACAAATTAAAATTAGATTACAGCAGTATTGTAAAACAAGATGAGTTGTCTAATGCAAAAAAAGATATTGAAAAAAGAATTATTGCAGTTGAAATAGAAACGAGCAAGATTTCGGAGATGGCTGATGAAAACAGAAGACTAAGCAAGCTAATTGAAACAATGTTTTTGATGATGAAGAAAAATAAGGAAGAGATTGCAGATGTTGCATTAACTATAGGAGATTCTCACATAAAAAAGGTTGGAGAATATGATGAAAAATTAAACAGCATTTTAAAAATAATTGATGAATTAGCAGGGCAAATTAACACAATTAAAAATGTTTTGGGAATATCAAAGGAGAAGATTGAAGTTAAAAATGATGATAAGAAGATTGTGACTAAAAATGAGGTTAGAATGAAAAATATAGATAT
>JAPLYA010000029.1 GCA_026395775.1 Candidatus Pacearchaeota archaeon | reverse complement strand
TTGTGAACCCTCATCAGGAGTTGAAGGGAAAAACTCCAGCAGAAATGGCAGAGATAAATTTGAAATTGGGGAGAAATAAGATTTTGAATTTAATCAGAAAAATGGGGAAGATGTTGCACCATTCGCTAAGATGACAGTATCTTTTGAGACCAAGAAAATCCTAGGAGGATTTTCGGGGCCCTGAAATTTCTAATTTGTGAGAAATTTCTTGGGGTAAAAAGTAAACTATTCCAGTTTACTTGGTAATTGTTTCAATTGGTTTAAAAATTGAATTCCCCCAAAACTTTGAACTTCCACAACTTAACTACAAAACTAGTTAGTATTTACTTCTAAACTAACTGCCTATTAAAATCCAGCACAACAATGCTTTTAAACTTAGGATTTTTGCTGATACAATAAAGGAGATTGAATAAGCTTAAATTTTCAATAAATTTAAGACTTTGGAGATTTATGAAACCCCAAAATTTTCAAACTCCTGCAGGAGATTTGAAATGTTGCAAGCTTATAATAAAATTGTTGAGAAAATTTCCAGAGTTTCTGGCAAAACAGAGGAAGAGATTAATCGATTAGTTGAAGCAAAAAGAGCAAAACTTTCTGGACTGATTTCTAGAGAGGGGGCTGCCCAGATAATTGCAGCTGAACTTGGAATAAACTTTGACAAGGAAAAGGCTAAGGTTAATGAGCTCCTTCCTGGGATGAAGAAAGTGAATATTCTTGGCAAGATTATCAAAATATTTCCAGTAAAGGAATATCATACAAATAATCGCGAAGGAAAGATTGGGAGTATGATACTTGCTGATGAAACAGGCAATATTCGAGTAGTATTGTGGGATACAAATCATATAGATTTGATTGAAAAAGAGGCAATTAAAGAAGGAGATGTTATTGATATTACTAATGCTAATTTTCGCAATATGGAAATACATCTAACTGGTTTTTCAGATGTAAAAAAATCAACTGAAATAATAGAGAATGTTAAGACTACTGTGGATTACTCTGAAAAGAGGATTAGCGAGCTTGGATTGGGGGGAGGATTCAAAGTTAGGGCCATAATTGTTCAGGCTTTTGAACCAAAGTTCTTTCTCACTTGCCCTGAATGCAACACAAAAGCAATAGAAGAGGCAGAGGGCTATAAATGCGAGAAGCATGGGAAGATCCTCCCTAGAAAAAGAAGTTTGATGTCTATTGTTCTGGATGATGGTTCAAATAGCATTAGAGCTGTATTATTTTCAGAGCAAATTGAAAATCTGGGCTTGAAAGAAGAAGACTTACAGCCTGAAAAATTTCCTGATGTAAAAAATGGGTTGCTGGGAAGAGAATCGTTCTTCTTAGGGAGTATAAGGCAAAATAAACTTTTCAACACAAATGAGTTTTTTGTTTCTAATGTGGAAGATTTAGACATAGAAAAGTTGATTGAATCACTAGAGAAATCTGAAAAACTTTGATTAACTTCAGGAGTTTTTCGGACTTCAAGAAAAAATAATTGGCAATTTTCTTGACATAGGTTTAAATATTGTTCTAGCTTGAAATTAAAAAAGAGGGGTAAAAATGCTTGTTAGAACTCATATTGCTATAAACGCTTTATTTATAATTATGTTTTTATCAAGAGTGAGCAAGCTCTGGCTTTTTGTTCCTATTGCGCTATTTGCAACAATCTTGCCGGATATTGATTCGGGATTCTCCACAATTGGGAGATTTCAAAGCTCAAAATTAATTCAATTTTTCTCAAAACATAGGGGGATGTTTCATAGTTTTACTGTCTGCATAATAATCTCTGTTATTCTGGCTGCGGTTTTGCCTGTTTTGGCCCTGCCATTTTTTCTTGGCTATAGTTTACATTTGCTTGCCGATACTTTCACAATAGAAGGAATAAAGGTTTTCTGGCCCTTGCCTTTAAAATCCAGCTGGAGGATTAGGACAGGCTCAAGAGTAGAGACAACTTTGTTTTTAGTTTTCTTATTAATAGATGTTCTTGCTCTGATTGTTGTTATTAGGGGTTTGATTTGAGGGGTAGTCGCTAACTTCATTTTGTATACTTGGTAATTGTGTGTTTAGCTTGGAAATTCAATTCAAAAGCCAAAGAACACCCCTTACTTACATACTAAAATAGTTTACTTTTATCAAATTATCCAGCAATTTAAAGTATATGTTCTATTGAAATAATCTTTATAAACTACGAACTTTTACTTGAAGGATGGTGGAAGGAAAAGAGGAGAAAAAAATAACTGATTTGCCTGGAATAGGCCCAAGTTCTGCTAAAAAGCTTGAAGATGCCGGAATTTTTGATTTAATGGGCTTGGCGGTTATGTCTCCTGCGGACTTATCGGAATTGGCCGGGGTCGGAGAGGCAGTGGCTAGAAAGGCTATACAAGCTGCTAGAAAGATGATGGACCTTGGCTTTCAGGATGGTCTAGAATTTGAGAAAAAAAGAGAGGAAGTAAAGTATATCACAACAGGAAGCAAGAATATTGACAATCTCTTAGGGGGAAAGGGAGTAGAGTCAGGAGCTATAACAGAAGCTTATGGAGCATATGGTTCGGGGAAATGTGTAACTAAAAATACAGCTGTAAGTTATTTTAATGATGACACCATGCACCTTCAAGATATACAGGATGTTTATAAAAAATATAATCAAGAGGAATTTGAATTTGAGGAAGGGAAAGCTATACCTTTATCTACTGTCAAAGTATTATGTTTTTCTGATAACCGTCTTGAAATCAAAAAAGCATCTCATTTATATAAAGAAAAAGTAAAAAAAATTTTAAAGATAAGGACAAGAAGAGGAAGAATTTTAGAGGTTACAAAGAAACACCAGCTTCTGACATTTGATAATAAATTGTGCTGGAAGAATTCTGTAGATTTAAATAAAGATGATGCAATAGCTTACCCTAAAGAGTTTAATATTCCTAATGAGGCAAACAAGTTATCAGAAGATGATGCATATTTTTTAGGATTATTTGTTGCAGAAGGCACTCATCATCCTTTTTCTTTATGTAACTCTAATGAAATTTTGATAAATTGGACAAAAAATTATATTAACAAGAGGTTTGAATATATTCCTACAATAAAAGCCTATAAAAGAAATGAAAATCCAGTTTATACAATATTGCTGAGAAATCCTACGAAAAGCATAATGTATGGCTTGGAAAATACTAACTCTTCAGATAAATTTATTCCAGAAATAATCTTTAATTCTAATAAGGGCGTTATTTCTTCTTTTCTTGCTGGCTACTTAGAAGGAGATGGTGAGATAGCTAAGGATATTGTTGCAGCAACAACTAAAAGCAAAAAACTTGCTTCGCAATTAACTTATCTTTTCCTTAGACTTGGAATATCTACTACTTTAAGCAAAAAAAGAGTAAAGGGAGAAGAGTTTTTTATTGTTTTTGTTGTTGGTGAGGACAGAGAAAAAATAAATGATTTTCCTTTTAAGTTTAAGAAAGCAGAATTTTTAGGGGTAAACAGTGAATTTGGAGTTCCAAAACAGATAGTTGCTTTTTTGAGAGAAAAATATAAAGAAACTATTGGGGGCGGGAGAGGCAGACAAAGAAAAGAGATTGGCAAAACAAATTCAGACAGCATGGTTTACAGGCATCTTACTCATAATGAGATTGTTGCAAATATAAACTCCGGAACTTTTAATGGAATTAGAAATTTGTTTTCAGAAGGAAAGAGCTATATTGAAGAAGCTATTAAATTACTAGAAAATAATTTATCAAATGAGAATATCAGGGAAATTTCCAGTAAATTGCCATTTGCTTTCAACTCTATTGCGAATAAACTTGGAATAAAAAAGTCAAGCATAAGAAATTATAACTTGAGAAAAATTCCTGAAAAAAGAAAAGAAATTTTAAAATCAATTTTGCTGGAAGGATTAATTGAGAGAAAAGAGAAAATTGAAGATACTCTCAAAGTTATGGAAAAAATTGATGGAATTGGATGGGATTTGGTGGACAGCATAGAAGAAGTAGATTATGATGATTATGTTTATGATTTTGTTGTTCCTGAAGCACATTCATTTATTGGCGGGAATATGCCCACAATGATGCATAATACCCAGCTTGGGTTGCAGTTAGCTGTAAATGTGCAGTTGCCCTTGGATAAGGGTGGAGCAAATGGAAAGGCTGTTTTAATAGATACAGAAGCAACTTTTAGGCCTGAAAGAATAAAACAAATTGCTGAAGGAATAGGGGCAAGCCCAGAAAAAGTTCTTAAAAATATATTTGTTGCCAGAGCTTTCAACTCAGATCATCAGATTCTATTGCTAGATAAAATAACAGAGATGATTAAAAATGGAGAACCGATTAAGCTTGTTGTGATTGATTCTTTAACAGCTCATTTTAGAGCAGAATTTGCCGGGAGAGGGCAATTGGCAGATAGGCAGCAGAAATTGAATAAGTACTTGCATAATTTGATGAAACTTGCTGAACAGCATAATCTAGCAGTCTATGTTACAAATCAAGTTATGGCAAATCCTGCTCAAATGTTTGGGGATCCTACTGTTGCTGTCGGGGGGAATATAGTGGGGCACGCTTGTTTAACAGGAGACAGCTTAATACAGCTAGCTGATGGAAGAATAGTATCCATTAGAGATATGAAACAAGAAAAAGTTATTTCTGGAATATTAAATGAGCTTAAACTAGAGAAAGCAGATTCTGATTTGGTTTTTATTAATCCAAGTATAGAAGAAGTTTATAATATAAAAACAACTAACCAGATTAAATGTTCTGGTTTGCATAGATTTTTTACAATTGATAATTTTGAAGTTGTTGAAAAAGAAGCTAAGGACTTAGGTGAGGGAGATTTTGTTATGCAAGCTGGCAAAATAGTGATAGAAGGAGAAGAGCAAACACTTCCCAAGATTAAAATTAATAAGATTGCCAAATTATCTTTAGAAGATGCTAAAAGAGTCAAAGAAGAGCTGAAAAAAGAAAATAAAACAAGAGAAGAAGTCTGCGGGGAGATTGGGATAACAAAAAGGCAGTTTAGAAGAGTTTTAAACCAAAATTGGCCAACATCCATTAATGTTTTAGAGAATTTAGAGAATAGATTTGGATTACAACTGCAATTAATCCCTGTTCAAACTTGTAAGCACAGAGATTTGATATTGCCAGAAGTGATGAATTCCAAGCTAGGGAAAATTTGCGGTTATTTTTTAGGAGATGGCAATTTTGAGGCAAGAGGTTTGAGATTTAGAGATGCGAGAAGTGAGGTTTTACAGAGTTATAGTCATTTGTTTAAAAAAGTTTTTAATATAGAAGGAAGTATTACAAAATTACAGAATAAAAACTGCTATACCTTAAATATAAATTCAAAAGAAATCTCTGAATTCTTTAAGCTTGTTTTGCCCGATATTTTTGATTATATCGGGAAAAGCAAAAACGATGTTGTAAAAAATTTTATTAAAGGTTTTTTTGATGCTGAAGGGCACGCAGACAAGAAAAGAGCTTATGTAAGTGCATCACAAAAAAATAAAACAATTCTAAGATATTTGCAATTATTCTTGTTAAGGTTTGGCATTAGAAGCACCATAAAATTTGATATAGGCAAGAAAAAAATAAATATCTTGAGAGTAATTGATAAAGATGTTGAAGGTTATTTGCAAATAGGTTTTACAGCTAGAGACAAGCAAGAGACTCTTTTAGGGCAAGTAAAAAGGCATAAAGCAAAATATTCTTATGAAATGATGCCTGTGAAAAGAAATGATTTGAAAGAACTGCTTAAAGCCTGCAATATAAGATTTTCAAAAGTTATCAGGTCTAGAACTGAAGATTATAAATGGGTTAGCAGAAAAGAACTTTTGAAAGCATTTTTAGCTTTAATGAATTGCAAAATAGAAGATAGGCAGATTAAGCAGAAAATAGAATTTATCTTTAAACTTTTGGATTCCAACATAAGATTTGAAAAAATAAGAGAAATTTCCATGTCTCAAAATTCCAATAAAGAATTATTTTTTGATTTTTCTGTTCCTGAAAATGAAAATTATATTGCAAATGGTTTTATTGTTCATAATTCAACATATCGTATGTATTTGAGAAGAGGCAAGAAAGATTCTAGAGTTGCCAAGTTAATTGACTCTCCGAACTTGCCTGATAATGAAACTATTTTCTTCCTCACAAAAGAGGGAATTAGAGACGGGCAAGTTGAAGAAGAATAGTTTTGAGAGTTGCAACTGACTTCGTTTTGTTTACTCGGTAATTGTGTTAAAACTTAATTTACCTAACTACTCTGACCAACAATTCCCTGCTTGTCAACTAAATAGTTTCTCTTTACTTCTTTATTGATAAATTATGAACTATTTCAGGTTTTTACTTGACAATTATGCTTAGCTGGGTAATTGAAGCAAGAAGTTTTTTATCAATCAAGAATAAGGATTTGATTTTTCTATTTTTCTTCTATAGAAATATAGGACAATTATCACTCCGATGATTACGGGAGTTGCTGCTGTAATTCTTTGGATTTGCTTGATTGTTGCATAGATGCTTGCGAGAAAGCTTGCTATCATTAATAGAAGCAAGGGCAGTTGCAGGATTAAAGCTAGGGTTTTCTTTTTATGGTTATTCTAGGACTCAAGAATATTTAAAACTTACTTTTTTGATTAAATATAAAGGTTTTTATATAAACTAATATTCTGGGTATTATGAATAAGTTGAAGTGGATTTTTTTTATTGAGACTATTGTGATTCTTGCTTTGATATTTGTTATTTTATTCTCAATTAAACTGCCTTTTTTTCATAAAAATCATGAAGCATATTGTGAGAGCAATCCATCGGAGTCTAACAATTGTCTTCTCTCCCCCAGAATTTACAACGAGATAATTAAACCAAATAATTTTCTCATTCTAAACCTCAATCCCTTGAATGATGATATAAGGGATTATATTGCTAAAAATAATCTTGATGCTTCTGTTTATATTGAAAATTTAAGAACAGGAGCCTCATTTGGGATAAATTCTTCAAAACCATATTTTGCGGCAAGTCTGAATAAGCTCCCTATTGCTATTATCATAATGAAAAAAATTGAAAATGGTGAATACAGCTTAGACACGAAGATACAAATTAGGGATTACGACAGAAATTCTGCTTTTGGAGAGCTTTATTTTAACCCT
>JAPLYA010000123.1 GCA_026395775.1 Candidatus Pacearchaeota archaeon | reverse complement strand
CCTTAAAATTTCTTGGCTTGAGATATAAACACAGTTAGCTTGTTGCTTTATTAATGTTTCTCCTGGTTTTACACTTATAACATTATCAGAGCAATTTTTAACAGGGTTATTGCTTGTGCAATTTTCTAGACAAGCATATTGCACTCTGGAAAATAACTGTCCAAGATTTCTGCTTATCTCACTCAATCCCTGAACATCGCTTCCCTCTTCAAAATAAACAGGTTTATTCAAATAGCTTTGAATATTGCTTTTCAAGCTTCCTGTTATATTCTCTGTCTGTGACGGATTAAAACTTGTCAAAAATTCTTTTCCTTGAGTTGTGAAATACCATGCGTTATTAACAAATGTAAAATCAAACCCATTATAGCTTATCTTCTCTTGCTTAGTAGAGGTTCTTTCTCCTGAGAGTAATGCATATCCTGCTGTGCTTAACACCATAATTGCCACAAGGACTATGCTAACTACCATCTGGGTTCTTTTTGTTTTCCTAGCCTTTTCTTCTTCATTAACTATTTTCTGCATGCATATCTAGGGAAATTTTCATTTAAAAATCTTGTGGATAGCTGATTTTGGAGATATTTTCTATGTTCAGAAGTAAAAGATAAGCTTCGCTTCAGTATACTTGGTAATTGTGCAAACAATGGTGTTAATTGTTCCTGCCAATGACTCCTAAGTCAAATTTACTAAAATAGTTCTCTTTTTACTTCTAAAAATCAAAGAATTCTAGTTCTCACTAAAAAATAAAAAAATAAAAGAAAAAAAATAAAAAAATCAGCTTATTTAAGCTGTTGTTTGTGGATAGATATTTGATGTTCCAACACCAGTTGCATGATTCTCCCTCAATTTGGCTACAGCCAATTTGGTTTCTTCAGCTTCATAACCAGCTACTAAAATAGCTGTTTTAGCTGAATTGTATGGAGAAACAATTGCCTTGATGATGTACTGTCCTGCTCCTACTTGTGTTTTAGCTGTAAAATCAGCTCCACAAATTGGAGAAGTTGCACCAGCATCAACAATCTTTCTAGCTACTGCATTAATGCAGCTACCCCCTACTACTAAAAGGTTCTTATCTTTTACAGTGTCTACTTCAGTATCTTTTACAATACTGATGACCCCGCCGCCAGAAGTTGAGCTTCCAGGTGTTACAGTTGTTCCAGGTGCTGCAAATAATATATCTGCATACATCTGTTCGTCTGGATATGCTACATTTACTTTGTTATTATCGCTTGTGTCTCTTTCAACAAGAGTTCCATAAGTTGTAACCTGTTGGCTTCTGTAAGTGTCGCTTGCAAGTCCTAGAAGAGAACTCGTTCCATCTGCAAATATCGGACTTCCAATAGCAGGCATGACTGTTGTTGTTCCCTCGCTTGTTAGAGGTATACATATGCCATATCCATTAGAATTTGCTAAAGTCTTTTCTTCCATTATCAAGATTGCTGGTCCTATAGTTGAGTTAAAGTTGCAGTCATTTGTGCTTCCCATACTAACTGCCCAGACTATAGCACTTGCATTTGATGCAGCAGTATCAATTGTATAATTGATATTTCCTTCTAGCACTTGTTTATCTATTCTAGTTGCTATGTCATTTGCCACACCCGCAGTATATAACGCTTGTCCAGTGGTATAGCCACTTAACAAATATTCTCCAGGTATCTGGTATGTTGTTCCACTTGTAAGAGTTGTTTCTGTTAAGAAAGTCATCCATTCGCCATTTTTCAACTTGATTCTTGGGAATAAAGTTGTTTGAGTACCAGGGGCTCCCCCTAATGAACCACCTCCCCATGTGACATTAACAGTTGCAGTTGTATCATCTCCCGTTCTTTTCGCAAAAAGATAGAATGTTTCACCATCTATGCTTGTGGATGTTGTATTTAAAAGTCCAATCTTAAAGTCGTAGTAACTAGCAGTGTTCAAAACATCTGTCAATCTTACATTGTCATTTGCATTAGGGCTTGTTCCAGGTATAGAACCCACTTTTAAGATTCTTCCCTCATCCTTTGCAGGATTATGGATTACTACAAGCTCATCCATCTTTGCATTTTCACCTTCAACAACATGGATTGTTTTATTTGCTGCATCAACAAGATTCACTTTTGCTAAAGCTGTATCTGACATCCTATCTGTATCTATTGCATATGTAATTGTAGACTCTTCTATTCCTGCAATAGCACTTGTAAATTTGACTCTTGCTGCTACTGCATTGTCTGTGTCAATAATTACACTATCTCTTGCTGTTGAATTTAATGCGGGATTAACTGTTGCAAATTGGAGTTTGACTCCTTCAAAAACCCGGTCAGTGTATTCTCCTCCAGCTTCAATATAATCTCCAGTACTAGATTTGGCTACTTGCGAAATAGTTATCGAACTTATTCCTTGCCCATCTGTTCCAGAAATCGTAGCTAGTGTTTTATCTATTGTTATATCATCAGAACCATATCTGATTGGTTGCCCACTTTCCAAATGCAATGTTTGAGATCCAAACAGTATTTCTATATCTCTTGGATCACCTTGAACAACAGGACTAACAATGCTCTTGATGTATACTTCTATATCACCAGAGAATCTAGTGCTTTTTCCTGCTGTTACATCTTTTCTGATTCCATCAACCTCTATTTTGGCAGCTGTACTTGAAGAAGTTGTAACAAGAGTAACTGTGTGGTCTGTACCATCAACAGTAACAGTCTTTGTTTCTCCTCCTTTTACAGTAACAGGCTCACCTGCTCCATATAAATAGAGAGTGTTATAGTCAGAGTTTGAGCCAACAACATATTTTTTCCCCATCATTGTGACCTCAGCATATCCTATTACATCACTACTTGACACATTAAGTGTTTTTCCAAGAGTTAATGTATAGTTATACAAATAGTTTGCAATAGTGCTTCCTATATCAACAGCAACAACAGGATCTATACTTTCTCCGCTTCTTGTAAAATCGACAGTTCGTCCGCCAATTACTATTTTCTGCGTATATGTATATTCTGTTCCGCTATTATCTGTTGCCTTTCCGTCATTTAAAACAGTAGGCATTTCAGAAGATGTTAAAGTAGTTCTTGCAGCATTTAATGCACTTCCTTTATATAACCTTTGGCTACTTGTTGCTAAGTTTATGCTATCCCCTCCTGTAGCTGTTGTGGTTGTTGTTGAGGTTGATGAGCTGACTTGACCTTGCAATGCTGATTGAACAGAAATTGCAGCATCAAAATCGCTTATTGCCCCAGCATGAGTTCCAGATGTAACTACAATAGCTCCATCTGCAGCTCCGCCACTTATCAAAGGAGCAGGATAATTAGCAGCTAATGCAAATCCCGCTGTGCTTCCTAACATAACTGCACTTGCTATCACTGATGCTATCTTCCTAAAGTTAAATTTCATTTTTTAAACCTCCTTTCAATACGTATTATTAATCCCCGCTCTCGGCATAAGAATCGCCTCAAGTTTGGATTAGCTAGGTCATCTCTATTTCAGAACTTACTAACTAGCTTGCGTTTTATCGCAGGACTATAAGAAAAAATTGCTTTAAAAAGCTTTCTATTTTCAATGAAGAATACCGAATAACTAGCCCTTTTCTTTGAATTTTGTTTATAAAGCTTTCTATTTTCAAGGTTTCCAAAAAGAAAAGTTTAAATACTAGTATGTACTTTATATACATATATTAAAAAGTTAAACATATAACTATAAAGTATATATAGTAGACATATGTTTAATAATATAACCTATAACTAAATTTATCGTCTATAAAAAAATCAAAATGGCACAGAAATCAAGAACGAGAATAGTGCATCTTTATATTACATCCAGCACATTCGCTTCTATATTCAAGAGATTGCGAGGAGACAGAAGCGACTATGATTTTTCAGGCTTCCAGGATTTAAGACAGTTGTTAAGCAAGGAAAAAGCGAAAATCTTGCATACAATTAAGAATAAAAATCCCAATTCTATCTATCAGCTTGCCAAATTTCTTGCCAGAGACTTCAAAGCAGTTTTCCAGGATATCAAATTACTTCAAAAGTTTGGATTTATAGAGCTCCAGCCAGAGTCAAAAGGCAAGAGAAAAAGACTCAAACCAGTCCTGGCAATAGACAACTTGCAAGTTAACATAGGCTTCCAATAGGCTTCTAGAAGCTTATTTTCAGAGGTAAATACTAACCTGTTTTGTAGTTAAATAGGGGGTTTCCTTTAGTTTGGAACTGAATTACCAAGCCAAACACAATTACCCTTTATACAAAATTAGTTTCTATTTTACCAATAAAACAGAGTCTGGTCTTTACCTCCCAGTTTAGTAGTATAGCTCCAACCTAATATAGCTATTTCCACCCAGACCATATATGGGAACCTCTCCTGCAACAATATTACCTTTTGCTTCCTTCTTTAGGTTAAGTAGGGTTTCATTGTTCTTGCTTATCCTTAAGCTATAACCTTTATACTTCGAATCTTGAGTGATAACAAAAGCACCTTCAATTAGCTCTGTGGCTGTTCTATTCAATGTATCACAAGCTCGTGTTTCATCATCACACTGCTTATTCTCCTGGCAAGCTGTAACTAGTTCTCTAAAGCTTAAAGGTTCTATATTATAGCAAGAACTAGTATATTTTAAGCTAGAATATAGAAAGCTGTTTAATTCAGAGCTGGATAATTGACTAGACGGTTTCTTAATAGACAGCGCTAGAAATATAACTCCAATTATAGCCACAATCACGATTATTAAGACAAATCCCACCATTTCTTCCTGTGATTTCCTAATTTTTCCTATCATTTTACCTCATAACCTATTGTTATCCTGCCTAGTTTGCATATTTGTATTGGATAATCTTCCAGCTTTTCATGCCTACATAGAGCAACAAAGCTTCCTATGCTACTCTTGCTTTCTATCTCGGGATTAGTATAAATATTGTACACATTGCAGGCAGGGTAGTTTGCCTTATTGCAGACAGTCTCATTGCCTTCTAATGCCCTAATTTTAATATAAGAAATAGGCCAAAATTCCCTATAAACACTTCTATTAGCTAAAACAATCAGCTTATCTGTGTCAATACAATAATCTTCTCCACAGGAAAACTCAGACTGGCTAGATAGAAACTCAACAATAGCACTAGCTCTAGACTCTGTCAGTTGATTAGCTTGTTTTTTTAATCCAGAATACTGAAAAGAAAGCCAGAACAAGCCAACTAGAACAAAAAACACAGTTACAGCAACTAGCATAAATGTCATCTGCTGTATTTTAAACTGGGATTTCTTAATTTGTTTCATTTTTTGTTAAATTAAAGACATTTTTGTAAACTTTTAATTATGAGGGCATTTGTGTTAATTGTCCAGCAATTGAAACAATTGCCCCTGCGGCGAATAAATTCTTCTTTTAATTCTGTTTTTTTATTCGATAGGATCATTTTACCACAACTTGCATTCTGCAGCCTCATTTTGTTTATTAACATCTTTCGCGATTTCTTTTAGAGCAATTAAACTCCCCGAGTCTTGGATTCTAGCAACACTAATTAAACCAATTGCATTAGCGGTCCCGCATGTTCCAGATAAAAACCGAGATTCATCCTCATAAATCAAAGCTTGCTGTAGTAATCTCTTAGCCAGTCTTTTAATATTGCACTCATAGATTTCAGGAGATGAAAAAATAGCAGCATACATCAAGCTTCCAGAGTAGGTTGATATGTTATTGTCTTTAACAACAGTTCCATGGCTATCTTCCTCATTGCCAAGCTCATTAACCTTAATATCACAATTTAATCCTCCTGAAAAGCAAACTTTCTTATTTTCCTTAGAGCAGTTCTCAAGTTTTATATTTTCTAAACTTAAACTTTTTATCTCATCTTGAACATATTCAGGAGCATCAGTAAAACAATAGCTACTGCTTGTCAGGAATATTAATTCAGAAACCTTCCATGGGAGATTAAGGGGTTTAGAGAATGAATAAAAATCTTTGCTCTGTTCAATATTATCAGAAAAAATATATTTGTTTGTTATTGGAATGTCAGCTGATTTTTTGCTCCATTTTCCAAGGCTTTTACTTGATAAGCTTATTCTCTGCTGTCCGAAAGCTCCTGAATCATAGCAGTCATTGTAAATTCTAGTTTCTTCTTTCAAGCTGATTGTCGAGATTTTTTTAGCACTTGCCAACCCTGTTTCCATTGGCTCGAAGATTATTCCAAGCTGTTTTGCAGTTACAGTATCTACTTTATAATTAGATGTTTTAATTAGGCTTGAAGAAAAATATATAGCAAGAAACAATATGACTGCTCCTGCTATTATTGCAAACAGCCAGGCAAAATTAAACTCTATAGCTTTTTTATTTTTCATGTTTGGTAATAACTAACTCCGTTTTGTAAACTTGACTCGGGTTTCATCGGCTTGGTTAATTGTTTTTCTAACCAATGAGCCCCACTACCTGTTCTATCATAAATTTTTCTTTTACCTCTTTTATTATTTATTGTTAAATATTAAACTATTTCAGCATACTTGACTTGTAAGCGAGCAATTGTGAAATTAAAATACCCCTTTACTGTGTCTAATTCGGCACCTCTTTACCTCGCGCTTACTTCGTTCGCGCTTTGGAAATCTTCTAACTGCAATATAATTCTTAAGAGTTTCCAAATTTATTAAATTTCCTAATTCTTTATAATAACAATTACGCCCGCCATTTTTAATAAGAGGGTCTATATAATAGATCTTTCTGCCTCTAAATCCCCTCAGAAGTAAGGTGTGTGTTAATTCTTCATCAGGATATTTAATCTCTACTAAAATGAGATAACCTTCTGAAAGGTCATGCATAATATCAAAAATATCAAACTTTTTATTAATAAACCTAACTTTATTTTCTTTTAATAGTCTTTTAAGGCTTAATTGATATTCCCGCAATAGTTCTTTAAAGACTATCTTCCTAAATAAAGGATGTTCTAAATTTGGACCGCAAACTACTATTTTTGTGTCTAGTCCACAATTAGCAAATAGGCAAGCGACCTTACAGAAATTTCCATAATCATATTTTTTGAATCTAATTTTTTTGAATATTCTCATCTCTGTTTTTTTATCTAATGGAAATATATTGCCCAAATAGTAATTTAAAACAATTAAAGATATTGCAGCACTACAAGTCGCTTCTTCAGATTGGGTATATAATGGTAAATTTCTGATAATATATTCTTTTAATTTAAGATCTTTTTCTGATTTGATTTTCATATTGTATCAATGGGGTCGCAGCTTATAAATTTTAGCTATCCAAAAGGATGGGGATTTGTATTCATTCTTATAGTATGCCCTAATTTTTTTGGGACATTTTTAAATCTTTCATTATCCAAAAATTTATAATTATTATTCATATCCCTTTGACATAGAGCGGGTAAGATAGTTTTGGATTGATAAAAACCTATCTTTTGGAAAACCTTTTTTGTAAGATTTACAAAGTAACAACTGAGATTTTTTCTTGATAATTCTTTCTTCAAATATTGTAAAGTTATCTTATTGTCAATCGGTTTTATAGTTCTTTCTTTTAACTCTCCTATCCACTCAATAATTGAAGGATTATATGAAGCATAAACAGCATGATCCAAAAAAGATTTTATTTCACGCTTTTTCATATTTTTACCATAATTATATTTTTCTAATAGAAGGAGAGTATTTCTAACAAGAAGCGCTTCTTCTAT
>JAPLYA010000111.1 GCA_026395775.1 Candidatus Pacearchaeota archaeon | reverse complement strand
TTTGTGGTGCTACTTGTGAAAATAATGAAGATTGTGAAGAAACAGTATGTACTTCTGGCTGTGTTGGAAATGATTGGTATGAATATTCAGATGTTTCAAATTCTTGCAATAGTTGTGGTTGCGGGCAAAATGAATGCGGAGAACCAACAGTTATACCTAATGACAAGAGATGTGTTCAATGTACTGACAACAGCCAATGTGCAAATCTAACCAAAGAATCTTGCTCTGGGGAAGCACATGTTATCAAAGAAGGGGTTTGTGTTGATTATAAATGTCAATTAGCTCATCCAAGTGTTATTGAAGATTGTAGTTTGAAAGATGGAATAGTTGGCTGTGGTGAACTTCAATGGGGTTGTACTGAAGAAATAAATAGGATTCATTGTACTATTACTGATATAACCCCTAATGATGCTCTATGTTTAGATGATTCTGGTTGTAATGGCTTAGAAACTTGCAATCCAGTTACTTATATTTGTGAACAAGGGCAAGCAGTAGATTGCTCTGTGTTTAATATTTCTAGAATAGATAGCTGTGATAATAATCCAGATAATAATCCATTTACTATTGATCTTAGAACAGCATTTACAAGCCAGTGTGTCGATTTAGAACAAGGACAATTTGAGTGTACAACAGGAAATGAAGAAATAACTCATGACTGTAGCTTGGGTTGTGGAGCTGAATGTGATGCTCAAAATTTATGTTCTAATAAAGAGGGAAATAAAACCTTCTATGATGACTGTAATGAGAAAATGCTTGTTGATTATAATGACAATAGCAAATTAGATAATACGACAGTTACAGCAAGCTGTTCAAGAGATTGTGATTTGGATTCTTGTGGATGTGGTGATTGCGATTTAATATTTGAAGATTTAATTCCTGAAACAAAATGCGTTCTAGGGGTTTGTGGTGCTACTTGTGAAAATAATGAAGATTGTGAAGAAACAGTATGTACTTCTGGCTGTGTTGGAAATGATTGGTATGAATATTCAAATGTTTCAAATTCTTGCAATAGTTGTGCTTGTGAACAGAATCAATGTGGGGCACCTGTTATAACTGAGAATGATCCAATATGCGGAGAATGTGTAAATGGAGATGAAGAAAGCAGAAACTGTGGTTCAAGTGATATCGGGGTTTGTGAGTTTGGAAATCAAACAAGAACCTGTGAAGATGGAGAATGGCAGCAATGGGGAGAATGTACTGGCGAGGTTTTACCTGGAACTGAAACCTGTAATAATCTAGATGATGACTGTGATATTTTAATCGATGAAGGATTTAATAAAGGAGGAGCGTGTTCTGCTGGAATTGGAGTATGTATGAATAATGGAACACTTGTCTGTTCACAGGATGGTTTGGGAACAGAATGTTCTGCTCAACCCTTGCCACCACAGGAGCAAACAGAGACTTCTTGCTCTGATCACCAAGATAATGATTGTGATGGTTTGATTGATTGCCAAGATTCCGATTGTCAGGAGCAACCCGGATGTCATATTGAATGCTTTGATGATTCTTGGTGCGAACCTTGGCCTTTAGCTTGTCATGGAAATTTCTGTTTTGATTCTGATACTATATATCAGAATATAACAAGAGGAAAATGCGAGATGCCCGGAACAACACTAAGCAGATGTGTTGTTGAATGGAGTGTTATTAACTGGCAGGAGTGTTATCCTGGAATTTGCCAAGGGGAATGGCCAAATGCCCAATGTGTAGATAATTTCTGCGAGAATGATAGTGAATGCGGAACAAGTCTATTGTTAAATAATTACTGTGTTGGAAATGACTTATATAGCAATTATACAAGACATTATTGTGATGGTGTTTGCAAATTAGACTTTGAACAAATGTTAAATGAAACAAATTCAAGCATTTGTTTTGAGGAATGTTCTGTAAATGAAGACTGCCCAGCAGGAAGCTCTGAAACTTTCTGCATCAATCAAAGTCTAATTAACAGCACAAGAGTACCTTATTGTGAAGCGAATAGATGCGGATTTAATGAGATTAACAACACTATAGGAAGCTGTAATAATGAAACTAACAATGAGACAAATCCTCCTGTGAATAATAATCCTGTTGTTAATTTAGTTTCTCCTGTAAATGACTATGTAACTTCAAGTAATTCTATAGGTTTTGAGTATAATGTTAGTGATGATGGAAATATTTCTAATTGTAACCTGAAGATAAATGGAAACATAACAAATACTGTTACAGATGTTCCTAGAAATGCAAATGAGATGTTTATCAAATCACTTGCAATAGGAACTTATACTTGGCAAGTAAGCTGTTTTGATGGAATTAACTATGGCAACAGCGAGATAAGAAACTTGAGAATAATTGAGGAAAGTAACAATGATGATAATCATAATAGTTGTGTAAGTGGTTGTGGTGGAGGAAGCACGAGCTTAATTTCGGGTGTTTCTGGCTGTGGAAATGGGATATGCGAAACAGGAGAGAACTATAATAATTGCCAGTTAGATTGCTTAAAATCAAGTTCGAGTATTTCGGGATTAGGTTATCAGAATTATAGCGTTATTGAGTTGTCAACAGTGAAGAAGAAAACAAGTTCTGGCTGGTGGTGGGTTTGGTTGCTTATACTATTAATATTGCTATTGCTGTTATTATTGCTTCTTTTGTTAACTAGAAAAAGTGATAATTAATTTTATTTTTCTTATTGATAATAACTAACTGCTGTTTTTTAAACTTGATGATAATCCAGAGGTAAACACTCAACTTTTTTAATATACTTAACATGGGATTTCATCAGCTTTTGGTTAATTGGTGTAAAAAAAGCTTGGAACACGCCCCCCTTAAAGGCGAATAAATCCTATCTTTTAACAATTGAGAGATAAATGCTAAACCATTTTTGTATAAGGAGTAATTGTTTGATTAGCTTGTAAACTAAGCCATAACAACCGAAAAGTTTAAAAACAACCATAGTTATATATATGTATAACTTTGGTTAATTATTAAAATGGAACTTCCAATTAGCTTGAAATTGAAGAAAAGAATGCATAAAAATATAGCTTATGCTCAAGATATTTTAATTGAAGAACTCTATAAAGTATTTAATGATGCTGTTTTGCATGGGGGAACTGCTATTTGGAGATGCTTTAAAGGAAACAGGTTTTCTGAAGATGTAGATGTTTATATGGAAAAAGATGAGAAAAAAATTGGGTTATTCTTTGCCAATCTTGAAAAACTCGGCTTCAAAATAATCAAAAAAAGGATTAAAGAAAACTCGTTATACTCTGAATTAGATTTCAATGAAACAAGAGTAAGGTTTGAGGCTGTTTTCTCTGCAATAAAAGGAACTCTGGCTGAATATGAAAATATAAATGGAACCTTAAGAAGCATTTATTCCTTGAATGCAGAAAGTTTTGTAAGAGAAAAGGTGAATACATACTTAAAAAGAAAAAAAATAAGAGATTTGTATGACATTTATTTTTTATTAAAGTATGTCAAAGAAAAAAAAGCAGTTGAAACAGAGATAAAAACATTAATTATAAACTTTTCGAATCCAATTGATGAGAAAAATTTAAAGGTTATTCTGATAAGCCCTCCTGTTCCTTCAAGTAAAGTGCTTTTAGAGTATATTGAAAGATGGGCAAGATAAAGCATATAACCAAGATTGAAGAGTTTATTAGCAAAACTCCGGTATTTAATCTGGATTCTATAAAGAGGCTTGTTAAAGATTATGATTATGCAAAGCTACTAGTGCATAATCTTGAAAAAAAAGGAAAAATAAAAAGATTGACGAAGGGTTTTTACAGCATATATAATGATTCTTCATTGATTGTTTTTTGTTTCAAGCCGGCTTATCTTGGTTTACAAGATGCATTAAGCTTTCATGGATTATGGGAGCAGGAAACAATTCCTGTTGTAATAACAAGCAAGAAAGTTAGAACAGGACTAAGAAATTACTATGGGACTAATGTTCTAATCAAGAGGCTAGATAAAAAATATTTATTTGGTTTTGAGTATAAAAAGCAGGGAGATTTTTACCTTCCTTATTCTGACATAGAAAAAACATTTATTGATTTGGTTTATTTCAGAATAAGCATTGATAAAGAAGTAATAAAAGAAATCAAGAGAAGAATAGATATGAAGAAACTGAAAAGTTATCTTAAAGCTTATCCGAAAAAAACTAGAGAAAGAGTTTTGAGAGTTCTCGGGATTGATAAATAAGATTTTGAAGAGGTAATAACTAACTGATGTTTTATTGGTAAATATGAAACTATTTTTGTATAAGGGGTAATTGAAGCTAAAGACTTGGGAAAAACCCCAAAAAGAAAGTTATTTACATAAGAAAAGTATATTAATAACATGAACACAGAGAATTACAACACCTTCCTTAAACTGGATTTAAGCAGTTATATTGGGGACTGGGTTGCTATTTGCGATGGGAAGATAGTTAGTACAGATGGAAATATAAAAAAGGTTTACGAAGATGCTAAAGAAAAATGCCCTAATAAAAGACCCTTTATAACAAAAGTTCCTGAAAAAGACTCCGTGATTTTTTAAGTATTTATCGTTTTTCTATAAAACAGAAAAGGGTGTAAATTGTTTTTCATTAAAACAACAATTACCGCTACGAATAGGAGTTTTATTTTTTAATAATATTTTTATGATTAAAATGAGTATCAGAAACTACAAAGATTCGCATAGTTATTACCTCTAAATTTTATCCAATTTAATTATTTCCAATTCCGGATCTTCATAATCACAATCCAAACAGACAATAGCTAGTTTCTGTTCAAATCCAAAAGTGTTTATCTTTTTAGCATTTTCTTCTAGAGAAGATTTTATTTTGAGGCTCTCGGCTCTTGAGAGCTTTTTAAACTTGACTTCTCCAATTAATATTCTTCTGTTCAGTCTATCTAATCCTACAAGGTCTGCTTCTGAATTTCTATCCCACCATCTTCCAAATAAGTAATCTTTATATTTTCCACTTCTTGTTATTTCAGATAAAGCAACTTCTTCAAATATTCTTCCTGCAAATGCATTTAGTTCTGGCAATATTCTTTCATCAACAAGTTTCTCCTGTTTCTCCTGTTCAATATACTCTTGGTTCTCAAAAATAAATTTAAACCAAAATTTAAAAAAGTTATCTTTTACCAAGTAAACCCCGCTTCGGGATCTTGCAGATTTTTTTTCTGTAATAGGAACTCTTCTTTCAACAAGCTGGAGGTCAATAAGCACGCCAAGATATTTATTAACAAAAGATTTTTCTAACCCGGTGTCGTTAACTATCTGCCCAGACTTGCTGTTTCCCTTGGCTATTGAGTAAAGTATTGAAAAATAATTTCTTGGCTCTTTTAGCTCTTCTCGTAGAGAAAATAATACATCTTGATAAAGAAATTTGTTTTTTCTTACGATATTCTCAATTATATTCTCTTTTAAATCTCTGTTAAAATCAAATTCTAAAAGATAAGCAGGCATACCCCCAAGAATAGAATAATAGACTACTTTGTCTTTTAGGCTCATTTTTTCAGGGAAAAACAAGCAGGCGTCTCTGAATTTAAGAGGTTCAAGAAGAATCTGTTCTGTTCTTCTTCCATAAATTGGGCTTTTTTTGCCGAGAAGCTTTTCCATCATGTTTATTGAGCTTCCGCATAAAACAATAAAAGAATCTTTTTTTGAAAACTTATTATCCCAGTAATCTTGAAGGATGCTAACTGCCTGCTTATTTGACTGCACTATGTAAGGAAATTCATCAAAAACAATAGGTATTCTTGGTTTTTCGGATAAGTAAGTGAATAATGCATCCCAGCTTGCGAATGGATTTAGTTTCAGGACATCATCATTGTAAAATTCTGCAATCTGAGAGCTTATTTTTTTTAACTGCTCTATGTCTGACTCTTGCCTAGCTAGAATATAGAGCCCTTTATGTTTTTCCAGGAACTGTCTAAGCAGTTCTGTTTTTCCGACTCTTCTTCTTCCATAAAGAATAATAAGCTTTGCTGTGCCTTTTTCAAACAATTCATTAAGCAATGCCAGCTCTTTCACTCTATTCTTAAATGATTTTTCTGTCATGTTATTTAGTATACTCTATAATAGTATACTCTATAGTATACTATTTAAATCTTTGGATTCTTGTGTTTAGTATACTTAGGAGTATACTCTTCTCTCCTGACTCGAGGGCTATAGCTTAAATAAGAATTAAATTCTAAACCAATTCTGTAAACTTTTTAATTGTTTTCATCAGTTTGGATAATTGAAGCCAGAAATTTGAAAACCTCCCACCTGTCAACTAAAAAAGTTTTTCTTTTACCAATTGAGAGATAAATTCTGGCAAAAACGAAAGTTTTATAAGTCTAAGGGACCGATAATAAGCATATACCCCCTGGGTTTGCACTGCAACCCCAGGCTCCATATATTCTCTTTCATTTTATTGCCGATAAGTTTAAATATTGTTTATGCTTGTAGATATAAAGAACATGGAAAAGAAATTTTTTTATGATGAATTTTCAGATAGGCTTATGATATCAAATAAGAAGCCGGAAGAAAAGATAATAGGAAGCGCTAGAATTTTAAATGTTACCTTAGATTTTGCTGCAAATAACAAAATTGTTAATATTGAAATAAAGAATATTTCAGAATATCTTGATTCTTTGGGCTTAGATGCCGCTATTTTGAATAACTTAGAGAGTGCTGAATTGGTATTCAAGCACTATAGAGATGGTTATCTAATTTATTTTATTCTTACATCAACAAAAGGGCAGATTGAAAGAGTTCCTTTTAATGTTCCTATGAATAAGATTTTGGTTAACGCTTAAATTTTTTTATCCTTTTTTCTAGGCTTCTCTTATATTCTACTGCATGAATTATCAGAACTTGCCCGTCTTTTGGGCAGGTTGCAATTGAGAAACTTGTGTTGTTGCTTAATTTATAGAATAATTCATACCCTAAATCCCCTTTTTTCAAAGGTTCTATTTCAATAGCATAAACATTCTCAAACTGGGGGAATATTTCTATGACTTTTTCGTGAGAAATTCCCCGTTTATCAATTCCATAATCAAAAAAACTCTGCTTAATTTTATGAGTTTTTTGGATGCTCAAGGAACAGAAATTTAGTCAGATTCCTTGACATAATAGTAATCTGTGAAAACCAGT
This sequence comes from Candidatus Pacearchaeota archaeon, assembly GCA_026395775.1. Lineage (GTDB taxonomy): Archaea > Nanobdellota > Nanobdellia > Pacearchaeales > GW2011-AR1 > JAPLYA01. The sequence goes on along the minus strand of JAPLYA010000111.1, from coordinate 83 downwards.
TTTTTACCTTTAATCTTCTCATTGATTATACTTACAATTTCCTCTTTATTATCCACAACTTGCACCTTCTCTTCTCCCATAGT
>JAPLYA010000001.1 GCA_026395775.1 Candidatus Pacearchaeota archaeon | reverse complement strand
TACAGCAGAAATGGTAATTGAGAAAATAGCAAACCTTATACCCTTGCAGATGGTTCCAGAATCAATAGGCTTCTAAAAGCTTTGATAAAGGACTGTAAAGAGTAAAAGTTTGCACCCTAACATTATTGCAATGTACCGATTAGCGATTACGGTTTTTAGCAGCTCTTATTTTGTCATTCTGCAAGTCCTGAGTCATTGGTTGAAATGTTGCTCAGTCTTTATTAAAATAAGATTGTTTACTCTCTACCTTCTTTTCTTTTATGTCTCGATATAATCAGACGATGGGAAAATATAAAAAAAGCCATGCATATTTATTCACATCGTTACTGTATATAACAGCACAAATATACAACATTTTTTAAATAAAACTCAAATATTAAAAAAATTAATTCTTTTATGAAAAAATCTCCATTAATTAAATTGCATAGAGCAACAAATAATCTAACAGGAATAATTAATCTGTATAATCAAATTTGTGAATTAACAGAATGTTCTATGGAAGATATAGGAAGCAAAAGCAGAAAACAAAAATTAGTATTTATAAGAGCTGCATTTGCTGTTCTTGCCAAAGAGCAATATCCAGATTTATCATTAGAGCTTATAGGAAGTATGATGAACAGAGATCATTCAAGTGTAACAGTGATGATTCAGCAAGTGAGAGATGTAAAAGAGAAAAGAGAATTCTTTTTTAAAATACAGAAAGAATTACAAATTAAACATTTAGACTATTCTATATAATGAAAAGACTCCTTACAATGATATGTAAGGAGTCTAAGCACACAATGAAACTAAACCAAACTAAACAAACTATTTTACAAAGTCAATTTTAGTAATGTCAATCTTACCACAATCTGAATATGCATTAAATCCCTCTTTGTGTGTTCTCCAGAGAAATCCTAAAAAATATTTATTCTTAGTCACAACTAATTGAATTGAATTATTAGCTGTTTTCTCAGTTATATTAACTGTAGATTTTGGGTCATTAGTTAATATTTCACCTTTAAATCCCCAGCATTGACTATTAAATCCTGCAGCTATCTTATAAGAACCATCAGGCAGTTTAATTGCATCCTTATAAACGATTTTAGTTATTGCTGTATCCCTGTATTGGATGTCAATGACTGTTGCTCCTTTAACACGTTTTAAAGCTATGTCATTTGCTTTAAGTGTGCTATCTAGTGTAGTCTTCCATTTTGCATTAAGTGCCTTGTAATCGCTTAATTTTAGCACCAATTGCCTTTCATTCTCCTTTGTAATATTTGCAATATTTTCTGTTTGCCTGTCTCTGTCTTTTTTAAGAATAGAATTTCTATGTAAGACTAATGATAGTCCTGTTAATAATAAGACTATAGCTCCTATTAAATATAATTTTATATTATTCATGATTTATTGTTTAGCATTTCATTTTTATCAGATGAGCCCTTACTTGAACCATAGAACCAACCAACCACTGTTCCAAAAGCACCAATTAGAGGACCTCGCCATAGTTTTGTAGTCTCAGGTGATGTTTTCAAAAAAAGCATAATAGCAAATGAGGTAAAGAATCCTATCACTATTAAAGCTCCAAGAGAATAGAAGAAGATTTCTTTTGCTTTCATGTAATTATAATTTCAATTCCATCTTCAGCTTTTGTCATCATAGAGAAAAGTTTATCAAATGTTGCTCTTGATTCTGATAACATTCCTCTTGCTGTATTCTTTCCAACAAGGATACAACCACTTGTGTCTGCTTCTGAGTTTCCTGCATGGATTCTAATTCCTTCAAAATTAGGCACTTGCAATAGAAGAGGCATTACTCTTTTGAATCTGTTTGACTCGTTTAAGATGATTTTATAATCACCTGTAGGAATACAAGTTTCATTCATAATCTTGACATCTCTGGGAATGTCTTCAAGAGTATCACATAAGAATTCACCATCTACATATAAATGCCCTATAGTATAAGTCTTACCTATATAGGCTCTTTTAAGCTCAAGCTTCATTTTTTACTTCCTCCATTATTTCCAAAAGTCTATGTTTAGTCATTGGCTTTTGATATTTGAATTTGACACTTTTCAATTTCATTTCAAAATCTACATTTTCACTGATAATTACAACAGGAGTGTCATATCTTTCTGTAAGAAATTCATGAAGTTTAACTCCTGACATCAGAGGCATAAAAAGGTCAGTGATAACCATGTCATAATGGTGTGTAGTCATTTCTTCAATTACATCAACAGCAGTGGGTACTGTTTTGATTCCAATATCCCAATTCTTTACAAGAGTGAGATATAGAGGATTGTCATCAACTAATAATGCTTTCATCTTTTTGCAAGTTTTGGTGGATGTTTTGCTTCACATTTAGTTTCATTGATACTGATTCTGATTTCATGATCTTGTATGTCAGTACCATGTTGATTCAAAAGTTTATCCTGCACTGCCACTTTCTCTCTTACACTCTTGAGTTCTTCATTAACAGTAGCCTGATAGACTTCCATTGTCAGATTTACCTTTGTTAAGGTGACATTTAATATTGCAATAGCTACTGATGCCTCAGCTATTAAATTGGATGTTTTTGTCATCCAGAGATTAATAAAATAGCCAATTACTGTTATTGCTCCTACAAATATTGTACTTATGGCACTTAGAACAAGGGTGTTATCATTCATAACATTTTTAACTATTCTTTTAGGAATTTTCCTAAAATGGTTAGATATGCAAATTCAATTTTTATTTCTTCAATTTTAAGAGGATCAATAAGATAAAGCTCAACATCACTTTC
>JAPLYA010000065.1 GCA_026395775.1 Candidatus Pacearchaeota archaeon | reverse complement strand
CAGGCCGTCATAGATAAGGCACTCATACACCTCATCCGCAACAATGGCGATTTGATGCTTCTTGGCAATCTCCACCAGTTTTCGCTGCACCTCAGTACTTTTCCTAAGCCATATTCATCAACGCACTCGTTAAAATTTCCTGGGCGATTGATTACACAATAGGTTTCTATCTGGGCATTTAAATTTCTTGGATCATTTAAAATAATATGCCAGAAAGAAAAAGCAACAACAAAACCAATAAATAGCCATAGTAAGGAGATTATTGCTCTTCTGTGCTCTTTTAAAATTCTGAATATGCCCTGTTCTTGAATGTCTCGTTCTTCCTCATTTTTAATAGAATAATAAACAAAAGGCAGAGAAAACATGACAGTAAAAGTTACAATTAGCACTCCTGAATATTTAGATAAAACAGGATCGCTTGAGAAAATCCAGCTTACTAAGAATATGCTTAGAGAAGCATATATAAAACCTATAAAAAACATTTCCCAAGGATGCCTCTCGGCTTTTCTCGGAGACCAAATCATTTCTAACATTTCAAATCTCCCTCAGGAATTTGAACATCAAAAATTTTTTCAAAATTTTTGCAGTTTAAATTTCTCTGAAATTTAAAATTAATTTTTAACATCTTTTTCAGATTTGCAATAGATTCTAGATATTTAAATCTTAGCAAGTTTTTTATATGCTGTTTTGCTTCTATATCTATGAATCAAGAAAAAAAAGAGGCCGAAGTTAAAAAGATAGTTGAGGATATAAAATCAATAAAAATTCAGGGAGCAAGCAATATTGCCCATGTGGGTTTGCTGGCTTATTCTTTATCTCCTAGAAAAGAAACAAAAATCAAACTCGAAAATGCAAGGCCTACTGAACCATTACTGTTTCATGTTCTGGAATTAGCTGAGAAAAAACAATACCTCAAGATAAAACAGCATTTTGAAGAAACTCAAGCAAGAATAAACGCTTCTGTTCTTAAGATTATAAAAAATAATGAGAAGATATTTACCCATTGCCATTCGACAAATGTTGTTAAGGCATTAATTTACTCTAAGAAAAAAGGGAAAAAATTTTCTGTTTTGAATACAGAAACCAGGCCTTTATTTCAAGGAAGAAGAACAGCGCAAGAATTGTCAAAAGCGGGGATAAAAGTTACAAGTTTTGTTGATTCTGCTATTGCGACAATATTGGAAAAAGAAACTTCAAAAAATAAGATTTACTCAACAAAGGTTTTTCTTGGGGCAGACGCCCTATTAAATAGGGGAATAATTAATAAAATTGGAAGCAGAGCAATAGCAGAGATAGCTAGAATACACAAAATTCCACTTTACATTATTGCAGATTCTTGGAAATTTTCTAGCAAGAAAATTCCAATAGAATCAAGAAATTTGAGAGAAATCTGGGACAGGGTCCCTAAAAATGTTAAGATAATGAATCCCAGCTTTGAATTTGTTGATAAAAAGTATATTAAAGCTATTGTTTCTGAACTTGGAATTTTAAGTTATGATGCGTTTTTGAAGAAAGTTGAGAAGAAGTAGATAGTAAACTTTTTCAGTAAACAAGTAAGTGGTGTTCTAACTTTGGGCAAACAATTAACCAAGCCAATGAAGACAATTAAAATTTATACAAAACAGCAGTTAGTTACCAAAAAATTAGAAGTTTAATTTGGGGCTTTTTCTACTAAACTGCTCATCTCATTGTTCAAATGCTCTATATGCCCTAGAAGTTTAACCTTGAGCTCTTCCATCTCTTTGATTTGCTTATCGATTATCTCAGAAGCTTGAGCTTTTGATTTTTTAACCAAGATACCGCAGCCAATATTAACTAGAAAATCTTCTTCTTCAACCTGGGATTTGATAAATACCCCCTTTCCCAAGCCCGCTAGAATCTCTTTATCTATGCTCTTTAAGCTTAATTTTAAGGTTTCAAACTCTGATATCTGCTCATTGACAGCTTTTATGTTCTCTTCCATCTTCTTAGCTTCCTGTTCGAGGATAGTTATTCTGTATAAAAGCTCTTCATTTGCCATTGTAAAACACAAGAAACTTTACTTATAAACTTATTCCTGATATAACTGGGAGGTAAATAATAAACTATTTTAGTAAACAAGTGGCGGGTGTTTCTTGGCTTGGAAAACAATTAAAACAAATGCTCGGTTCAATTAAAAAGTTTACAAAAAAGAGTCAGTTATTACCTCTTAAACCAACTACAATAAAGTTTAAATATCTCGTTTTATATTCAAAAAAGGAGGAAAAATGCAAGGTCTTGTATGTATGAGTTGTGGTTATCGGTTTGAATCTGACAAAAAGAAAAACTGTCCTTACTGCAACAGCAGTAATGTAGATAAAGAAAAATCTGCAGAGGAATTACTGAATGAAGTAGGGATAGAATAAAGAAATTGCTTAGAATTTTGGTTATACAATTTCTATCTCCAAGAAAAAACTGGCAGTTTTTTCGGGACCCAAAAATCCATAAGATTTTTAGGTTTCAAAACCTGTAATGAGACTCTTGAATATTAAACTTAAATTTTGAAATAATGGAAGAAGGTATTCTAGAAGAAAGGGAAGAAAAGTTGAAAAAACTTTTTGTTAAGAAAAATTTATGGGTTCTTGTTATTTTAGCTATTGCTATTATTCTTGGAGTTTATATTCGAAGCTTGCCTCTAACAGATCATAATGGAAAGCCGGGATTATGGGATGTTACCACAAATGACTATACGCTTGGTCCTGATTTGGATCCTTTTTTATTCTTGAGGTATGCTAAAGAGATGATTAATGGTAGCTTTTCTAGTATAGATGTAATGAGAAATGTTCCTTTGGGGTTTAACACCTATGGAGAATTGCAGATGGTTTCCTATATGATAGTTCTAACTTACAAACTGGTTAATATGTTTGGAAATTACAGCATAAATTATGCCGGAGCTTTAATGCCTGTTTTACTTTTTATTCTTACTATTATTTCTTTCTTTTTATTTGTAAGAGAGGTATTTGCTAGAAAAGACTCGGAAGATAAAAATCTTAAAGCAAATATAATCTCGCTAATTGCTACTTTCTTTATGATAGTTATTCCTGTATTTTTGTCTAGAACAATCGCAGGCATTCCAGAAAAAGAATCTGTTGCTTTTTTCTTTATGTTTCTTGCTTTCTATCTTTTTTTAAAAGCCTGGAAAACTGAAAAAATTAAAATTGCAGTATTGCTTGGGGTTCTGGCTGGAATTTCAACTGGTTTAATGGGTTTGAGCTGGGGGGGAGTAAGCTATGCTTATGTTACCATAGGCATCGCAGGACTTATTGCTTTTATATTAAATAAAGTAAGAAAAAAAGAATTCTTTATTTATGGAAGCTGGTATATTGTTTCATTGCTTACCACTGTTTTATTTACAAAAAGATTTTCCATATCTAGTTTTGTTGCTGGGCTGGATACTGGCGCGGCTTTATTTGTTTTATTTATAATGTGTGTTCATTTTTTAATATGGAAAACAAAAGTTAGAAATATCAAACCTTTTAAAAATAATAAACTGCCCGAAAATATACTCTCTCTCATCTCTGCAGCCATACTAGGAATAGTACTTATCTCTGTCCTACTTGGGCCAAATTTTATAATAGACAGAGTTAAAAATTTAAATAAAATATTCTTCAAGCCAGTAACTGGAAGATGGAATACTACTGTGGCTGAGAATCGCCAGCCCTATTTTAATGAATGGGCAGGTAATTTCGGGCCATTTATTAAAAACATTCCGATAATGTTCTGGCTCTTTATCATTGGCTCTATTGTCTTGTTTAAGAAAATGCTTAGCAAGTTGAAAAATAAAGAATCTTGGATTATTACTATCTGTTATATTATCTTTTTGTTTGGTTTAATATTCTCTAGGTACTCTGCCGCTAGTGTTTTAAATGGAGAAAATTTTATAAGCAAATTTATTTATTATGTTTCCGCATTGCTATTGGTCGGAGTTGTAATATATTATTACACTAAATATAAAAAAGAGCATAATGATTCTTTTGAGAAAATTGATTTTGAATATTTATTCTTATTTGCCTTACTAGTCTTGTGCTTATTTACAGCTAGAAGCGCTGTCAGATTAATAATGGTACTTGGACCAATTGCTCCTATTTTTGTTGCATATCTTAATGTGGTTGTTATTGACAAAAGAAAAGAAAAAGATGAAACAAAGAAACTTCTTGGATGGGCAGTGATTATTATTGTCCTTGGCTTTAGTATTTTCAGTTTCTATAGTTTCTATAATCAAGTCAAATCAGAAGCTTACGGTTATGTGCCTTATCATTATACTATTCAATGGCAAAAAGCAATGAACTGGACTAGAACAAGCACTCCAGAAAGTTCTGTGTTCTGCCACTGGTGGGATTATGGATATTGGTTGCAGAGCATTGGGAACAGAGCAACAGTAACAGATGGAGGAAATGCTCTTGTTTACTGGAATTATTTAACAGGGAGACTTGTATTAACAGGGGATAATCAAAAAGATGCTCTCGATTTTTTATATAGCCATAAAGCAAACTATTTGTTAATAGATTCAAGTGATCTTGGTAAGTACGGGGCTTTCTCTAGCATCGGGAGCAATGAATCATTTGATAGATTCTCCCAGGGGCCTAGTACATTTACCTACGACACAAAAGAAGTTCAAGAAACAAAAGATAGTACAATAAGAGTATATAAGGGTGGAACTTACATAGAAGAAGATTTAATTTATCAAGATAATGCCACAAGAATATTCTTACCAGGACAGCAGGCTGCAATAATAGGGATAATAATTGAACAAACAAATACTAGTTTCAAACAGCCACAGGCAGTGTTCTACTATCAAGGAAAGCAGACAAATCTTTTACTAAGATATTTATATTATCAAGGCAAGTTTATTGACTTTAAGACAGGGGTAGAGGGAACAGCCTATGTTATGCCTCGAGTTTCTTCAAGTTCTGCGGATAATGTTGGTGTTGTTATGTATGTCTCTCCACGAATAATGCGTGGGTTGCTAGGTCAGATTTACATCTTGAATGATCCCTTCTCCAAATTCAGCAATTTTAAGCTAGCCCATTCTGAACCAAATATATTTATAGATAGCATTAGAAATCAGGGCTATGATGCCCTTGATGACTTTGCATATATAGACAGCTTGGGGTTGGTTGGGCCAATTAAGATCTGGGAGATCCAGTATGCTGGAACAGAGCAAGTTAAGCAGGAATATCTTGATACAGATTCTACAAAATACCTAAGCTGGCAGCTGTAGTTATATTTGATTCTTGATTATTAAAAGAAAAACCCCCTAGTCGCGGGGTTGTGGGTGTTCAAAGCTTTTGAATCTAATTTTCAAACAAACATAATTAAAAAGTCAACTAGATGAATTTAGAATTAACCCTCCATTGAGTTGATAAAATACGGTATAATAAGATTTATAAGCATAATCTTTTTCTAGATGAATAGGATGGAACTTATCTTAATCTTACCAATTTTAATAGCATTCTTTGTATGCTTTTTTGTTTTGGGGAAGTGGATAGGGAAAGCCAAGAAAATTGGGCTGGTGTGGGAAGATATGAACAAGTATTCGAAGCCGAAAGCTGCGGGTTCTGGGGGTTTGATTGTTATTCTTGCATTTCTGCTTGCTGTTTTGGCATATATTGCAATAAAAACTTTTTATTTAAAACAAGAAGAGAATATTGTGGAGATATTTGCTCTGACCACGAGCATTCTCATTTTAGGGGGAATAGGCATAATTGATGACCTGTTGGGCTGGCATCACGGGGGTTTAAGCAAGAAATTCAGATTATTGCTATGTATATTTGCGGCAATTCCTCTGATGGTAATAAATGTGGGAAACAGTCAGATAAGTTTTCCTTTTCTTGGAACAATAAATATCGGCTTGCTATATCCCTTAATATTAATCCCATTGGGAATAGTTGGAGCAGCAACAACATTTAATTTTTTAGCTGGATTTAATGGACTGGAAGCAGGACAAGGAGTTATAATACTGACTGGATTAAGCATAGTTGCCTATTTCACAGGAAATCCTTGGCTTAGCTTTGTTGGTATTTGCATGATTCTTGCTTTGGCTGGTTTTTTATTTTTCAATTGGTGCCCTGCCAGGGTTTTCCCAGGGGATGTGCTAACTTACTCTGTTGGTGGCTTGATAGCAATAATGGCTATTCTTGGAAATTTTGAAAGAATTGCTTTGTTCTTCTTTATCCCATACATTTTAGAAGTAATTTTAAAACTTAGAGGTGGCTTGATAAGGCAGAGTTTTGGAAAGCCAAACAAAGACAATTCGCTTGAAAAACCTTATAATAAGATATATGGGTTAGAACATTTATCAATTGCAATACTAAACAAATGGAAAGGAAAAGCCTACGAAAAAGAAGTTGTTCTATTAATCTGCGCTTTCCAAATTCTTATTGTTCTGCTAGGGTTAGTTATATTCAAGAGCTATATATTTTAAGTTCAGATGATTAAAAAAATTTTGAAAGATGAACTGATAAAAGGAAGCCTGTTGCTTATAATTCTACTTGGGGTCTTTAATATTCTAAACTATATATTCCAGATGTCAATGGCTAAAATGCTGAGTGTTGAAGACTATGGAGTTCTGGCAACTTTAATGTCTATTGTTTATATTTTTGGAATTCCTTCTGAAGCAATACAAACCCTAGCTTCAAGATATGCAAGCAAGTTTAACTCAACAGGCATAATTAAGGATTTTTTGATTAAAAGCTTGAAAAGAATGGGAAAATACCTTTTTTTCTTTTTTTTTGCTTTCTTGGTTGTTTCAATATGGCTGTCCAGCTTTCTTGGGATAAAATTTGCCTTGTTTTTTATAACAGGACTTACCCTTTTTGGATCTTTTCTAGTTCCTATAAATAGGGGCATATTACAAGGAAGAAAAAAATTCATGGCAATGGGTATGAATATGGTTTTTGAATCTGCTTTTAAGATTATGATTTCAATACTGCTTGTTTTTTTGAGTTTTAAAGTATATGGGGCAATGATGGGAGTTGTTTTTGGCATATTGTTTGCTTTTGCTATATCTTTCCTTTCAATGAAAGAAATATTAAAATCCAAGAGAAAAAAAGAAAACCTTGAATTTAGTTTTGGGGCAAGGGGGATAATAGCAATATGCGCGATTGTTTTAATGTACAGTTTGGATATAATCCTAGCGAGGAGATTTTTCACTGCTGAAGTTGCAGGGCAGTATGCTTTTATCTCTTTAATAGGAAAAGCTATTATTTTTGCGAATCTAGCCATAGGAAAGGCGATGTTTCCTATTTCCTCAGAGAAGTTCAATAAGGGAAAAACAACTAAAGGCTTATTAAAAAAGTCTATGACTCTGGTTTGCATAATCTCTGCTATTGCATTAATATTTTATTTTTTTATGCCTCAACTGATTGTTAAGATATTGTCTCTATGGGATACAAAATACTTGCCTGCGGCAAATATTTTATTTTTGGTTGGGCTTGGATTCGCATTTGTCTCGCTGTCAAATGTTATTATTTTGTATAAGCTTTCCATAAATAAAACTAAGTATTTCTACTGGCTTTTGATATTCCCTGTCCTGCAAGTTATTTTTTTAAGTTTATTCCATTCCAGCTTGAGGGAATTTAGTCTTGGGCTAGTTATTTCAAATGTGCTAATGTTAATTTACAGCCTAGCAATAATCAGAAGATAAAGATGAAACTTTCGATAATCATGCCCGCTTATAATGAAGAAAGAAGAATTTCAAAAATGTTAGAAGCTTATGGGTCCTTTTTTGAAAAAATCCTGGGAGAAGGTAATTTTGAGATAATCATAATTATAAATAACACAAAAGACAATACAGAACAAGTTGTCAAAAGCTTTATTAAAAAATACAAGGAGATAAGATATTTGAATTTTAAAGAAGGAGGAAAAGGATTTGCCATAAAAGAAGGCTTTAAAGTTGCTAGAGGAGAGCTTATAGGATTTGTTGATGCCGATCTTGCAACAAGCCCTGAAGAATTTTATAAACTTGTCAGGAATATGGATGGATATGATTGTACTATTGCCAGTAGATATATTAAAGGAGCAGTAGTCAAGCCAAAACAGCCCTTATCAAGAATAATTGCAAGCAGAGTTTTCAATTTTATTGTCAGAGTGCTTTTTATTTTTAATTTTAGAGATACTCAATGTGGTGCTAAGGTTCTAAAAAAAGAAGTTATTAAAAAAGTTCTGCCAAAATTAAGCATAAGCACATGGGCCTTTGATATTGACTTGCTTTATAATTCAAGAAAACAAGGCTTTAAAATAAAAGAAATCCCCACAAGATGGGAAGAACCCGGAGGAAGCCATATTGATTTGAAAAAAGACAGCATAAAAATGTTTTTTGCAATTGCCCAGCTGAGGTTATTAACCTCAAGATTGAAAAGGATGTTTAAGCTTGTTAAACCTGTTGCTGCAAGACTCTACAATTTTTTAAGGAACCAACAGAAACAATCTCAAAATTTATAAACCTCTAGAAACTTCCATTAGCATGTCAATTTTAGATAAAGGGGTGGATAAAACATTTGAAATTTTTTCCTCAAAGGATAAAACCAAGCTTTACTTATTAGGATTTCTTATATTAGGATTTATATTAAGGTTGATTTCGGCAATTAACACCTGGGTTGCTGCAGATGATGTTGGGCATGCTATATATGCTATTAATTTCCTTAAATCTGGGCAGTTAGAAGTTTACCATCAATCTGCTGGCTTGTGGTATGCCTTAACTGATTTATTCTATAATATATTTGGATTAACTCAGTTTGCTTCGAGATTTGCGTCTATTCTGTTTGGAACAGCTTCAATATTATTAATATTTTTGGTTGTGAAAGAATTTGGAAGCAAAAAGGCAGGTTTAATTGCTGCATTTTTGCTTGCTGTCTCTCCATGGCACATAAAGAATACTCTTGCGGAAATGGATGTTACTGTTATGTTCTTTATTATGGTAGCCAGCTTATTTTTCTTATATGGACTGAAGGATAAAAAGATTAGTAAGTTTGCTATTTCTGGGTTGTTCTTTGGACTAGCTATATACACTAAAGTTTACTCTTTGCTTTTTATTCCCAGCTTTATTATTTATGCTTATTACACAAATAAAAGTGGCGATAAAATAAAAGATTTGTATAAACCTCTTTTGGTTTTTTTGCTTATTGCTTTTATCTTTGCTATTCCTACCCTTACATATAACTATCTTTTGTATAAAGAAAAAGGGTATGTTGATTTGCTATTTACTAGAACATTGGGTATAGCAAAGGAAAAAGCTGCTCAATTTTATTCTTGGGATGCTAGTTGGGGTTCTAAATCCGATTGGGCAGGTTTATTTTTCGGTAATTCGGCTAATCTGCCTTGGAGCAAGATGCCTTCTGGCTTGTATGCTATTTTATTTTTCCTAAAGGGAGATCCTATTGTATTTATACTTGGGGTACTGGGATTAATTTTTGCTTTTAGAAAAAATAAGCGAGTTTTCTTTTTTTCTGTTATATTTATGCTTTTTTGCTTCTTATACCTCGCATCAATAGTTCTGCTGTGTAAACATTATATATTCCTCTTGATGTTTTCATTAATCCCGGCAAGCTTGTTTTTGGAGAAAATTAAAATTAGATTAAGATATGTGTTTCTTGCGATACTGGTTTTTAATCTTGTCTGGCTTGGTTTTAATAACGTGGCTTTGATAGGAAACTTTTATTCAACTTCGGCAATGCAACAGATGATCTCCTACAAAAGTAATATCCCCGATAATGGCTTTATAATTGCGGATTCAAGAATATACAGGGGGCAGATACACTGGATGTTTGAAGGGAAAAATTATGTTGAAGCAAGTTATTTTGAAGAGCTTTTTAAAATTTCTGAACAGGGAGTAAATAAAATATCAATTCCTGTTTATTTTGTTGAATGTGATTTAGATGATTGTGGCTGGGGTACTATTGCCGGGCAACAAGAATTCAACCAATCTATGGAAGATATGGCTAGCTTTTTTGAGAAAAACGGCAATTTGGAAAAAAAGATATATTCCACATCAGATACAAGCTCTTATTTTCCTTGGCAGACTTACAAGGAAAAACCTCATTTTAGTATATACAAAATGAACATAGAGCTTGATCCTTCCATAATGCAGTTAGCAAAGAAAACTCACATCTGGTGGCTGCATCCTATCGGCTATGATGTTTCAATAAACTTATATTTTGATATGTACTCTACAAATGGTTTCTTTGATGTCCTGCTAAACAGTCTTGCCCATCTAATAAGATACGTTAGCTTAGTTTTAGCTTTAGGCTCAATAATTCTTGTTTTCTACCTATTTTTGCGCTAGGAGAATTAGGATCTTTTTGATGTCTGCTTTAAGGGTTCTCGAGAAAAGATCTTTGCCAGAGTTGGAACGATTTTCTCTAAAAATGGATAGGCTGAAAGGCAATATGAATTCAAATGGCTCAAACAAAAAAAGAGGAAATTTGATAATCTTGATTTTCTTTTTAGATAAATAACTTGACAGCTTTATGATTTGTGTTAGAGAAGTTTTTTCACCTGAAATCGAATACATTCCTTGTTTAAAGTGCTTTACGAAGCCTAAGCATGTTTCTGCAACAAGCTCCTTGTTTACTGGATAAAAATATTTCTCTTTAAATCCAGGAATTATAAGAAATCCGGCTCTGAGAGAAAAGGAAACTAGCTTTGACAAAATGTTTTCTTTATCCAGACCATAAACCAAATCAGGCCTAAGAATAACTGATTCTAGATTTGATTTTAATAAAACCTTCTCTGCAATCAGTTTTGATTCTGCATAGCTATCTCTTTTTTTAAGTAAGACATTTTTAGTCGAAAAATATATTATTCTCTTAACTTTGTTGACTTTCATTGCTTTTATTGTATTTTCCAAACCGATTACATTTGTTTTAAAGCAATCTTTAAAAGAGCCTTTTTTTAGCGCCACTAGATAAATAACGAGGCCTATATTTTTAGTTGCTTCTAGAAGTTGATTAAAATTTAAAACATCTCCTTTAATCCAAGACAGTTTAATACCTCCTTCAACTAAGGTTCTAGAAAAACATTTAATATTAATATTTTCTAAGGATAGTTTTCTTAGGACCGCTTTTCCAATGTAACCCGTGCCACCGATAACTAATATCCTTTTATTTTCCATTTTAAAAAATCAAATATGAAACTTGGCCTCAGATAATACTTATAATAAGCTAATTTTAACAACCTTAATAATCTTTTTGAATTAAGAGATTTATGTTTAAAAACTAGGTTAAAAGAAGTATATTTTGAGAAGTCTTTTGTTAAAATCCTATTATCCTTGATTAATTGTTCGTAGAATCCTGTTCCAGGAAAAGGAGTAAATATCGCGAATCTTGAAGCAGTTGTTTTAATTTTTGTAGAATATTCTATTGTTTTCTTTATTGAATTTTCTGTATCCCCCTCATAACCAAAGATGTAGAATCCTGAAACCTTTATTCCAAGTTTATAGCAAACTTTCAAAACTTTTTCCTGGCGTCTCCTGTCTAGAATTTTTCTTTTATTTTTATTGGCAATTTCCTCGTCATAAGTTTCTATGCCAATATTTATATTCCTTAAACCTACTTTATGCATTAGACTTATTATTTTTGCGTCCAATATATCTAATCTTGTTTCTATGCCTAAATTAATTTTTATTTTGTTTTTAATCAATAGATTACAAAAATCAGTTACCTGCTTTTTGTCTAAGCCAAATGTCGGATCTCTAAACTGAACTGACTTTATCTTATATTTTCTTTTTAAAACTAGAATGTCCTTGAACAGTTTATCAGCAGAACGCTTTCTATAGCAACTTCCCTGATAGCTACCATAGGCGCAGTAATAACTACATTGATACGGGCAGCCTCTGCTTGCTTGGAGAGTTAAAATGGGTTTTTTGGTTAGTGCTGGAGCATAGCTATAACTTTTTACAGGAAAGTCAGTAAAATCTGGGGTAGGCAGATCGTCCATTTCAACTAGCTTGCTTACTTTTATTAATTTATCAAGTTTATACTTTTCATTAAATTGATACAGGAAAAAAGCTTCTGGCTCCCCTTGAATTATAAAATCTGCTTGGAATAGCTCAGGAAATCTTGAGGGGAATGGGCCTATAAAGCCTACTAGTGATCTGGGGTGGGCTTCTTTTAATTTTTTAACAAATGAGTTCTCACGTTTGAATTCTATCATCGAGCCGTATACTAAAAAAATGTCAAAATGCTCATTTGGAATATGTTCAAAATATCTTGTTTTAAACCCCTTATTTTTTAGAATAGCTTGAACATAAGCTAAGGATAGCACAGGGAGTTTTATAGAAGATTTAACCAGCTTTGAGAGAAAACTAAGAAAAAAAGAGCCTTTTAAGGACCAGCTTTGCCCTAGGCCGCCCGCTAAATCTTTGTTTACAGAATGCTTTCTATTTGAAGGTACATTGATAATCGCTATATACATTTTATTTACTACTAAAAAACTTATTTAAAGTTAATTGTGATATAGAATATACTTCGAATACGCTAATTGAAAGGATATATTTTTAAAAGCTTGTTGGTATCTGTTGCTGTGAAACTCTCCATAATAATCCCGGCTTATAATGAAGAAAAGAGCATAAATAAAATAATCTCTGCTGTAAAGAATGTTAAGCTTCCATGTGAAAAAGAGATAATAGTAATTGATGACTGCTCTAAAGACAAAACTCTAGAAATTATAAGAAAAATAAAAGGAATTAAGGTTTTTTTTCACGAAAAGAATAAAGGAAAGGGTGCTGCCATGAGGACAGGGGCAAGCAAAGCGACAGGAGATTATATTCTCTGGCAAGATGCTGACTTGGAATATGATCCTGAAGATTTAAGAAAAATTATTGAAACAGCGATTAAAAATAAACTAGAAGTTGTCTATGGTTCGAGAAATCTTGAAAAAAAGAACAAATATTCTTATGTCTCTTACTATCTTGGTAATCTTTTTCTTAATGTTGTGACTAGCATTTTGTATTTTTCCAAGATTACGGATATGGAAACCGGCTATAAGCTCGTCAAAAATAAGTTGGTGGGTTCTCTTAATCTACGGGCTAATAAATTTGACATAGAGCCAGAGATTACAGCAAAAATATTAAAAAAAGGTATTAAGATTGTTGAAGTGCCAATAAGCTACAAGCCCAGAAGCATAAAAGAAGGGAAGAAGATAAGGTGGAAAGATGGTTTGACTGCTCTTTGGACTCTCATTAAATATAGATTTGGGGATTAGGCTGGAATTTTAAAATTTAATTCGTTAAACCTTTTCTTTTTAAAGACAAAATATTGCATAGCAATACTCTTTTGGTAAATCCAGTTCTTAAGCTCTTTGTCTGGAACTTTTCTAAGTGCTTGTATTTTCTCTCTTTTTTGTTTTATTCTTGACCAATTATAGATGATGTACAGAAAAGATTTGGTTATTGCTAATAATTTTCTTGGAAAGGCTATGGCGCTAAAAAGTTCTAAAAGGAGTCTTGGAATAATTAATTTAAGAATGTATGGGGCAGAATAATTTTTAATAAAAGTAACCATATGGTTTCTATGAATTAAATATTCCTTAAATGGCATCATTTTTTCCTTTTTAATTGTGTAATGTCCTAAATGATATACTACCGAACTTGGAACGTAAAATACTTCTTCGCCATATAAATTAGCCCTCCAACAAAAATCTACTTCTTCACAATAAATAAAATAATCATTGTCAAAAAAACCAATTTGTTTAATCAAATCTGTTCTTACTAACATGGCCCCCCCGCTCGCATAAAATACCCTGCCAGGAGAGTTATACTGCCCTTTATCTTTTTCAATAGAATCGAAAATTCTTCCCCTGCAAAAAGCATAGCCATACTTATCAATAAACCCCCCACCAGCTCCTCCGTAATCAAATTTGTCTTTGTCAAAAAAATTTCTGATTTTTGAAGAGCAGATGGAGGCATTGTTCTTTTCTGCAAAATTGACTAGTTCACTTAACCAATTTTTATCAAACTCCATATCATCATTAACAACTACTATATACTTGGGGTTTGTATTTTTGCGTGAATAATTGAAAAGCTGATTATGCCCCCCAGTAAATCCTAGATTCTTTTTGCTTCTAAAAATTTTAACATTAAAATTCTTAATGAGTTCTTCACTATCGTCAGTTGTTCCATTTAAAAAAACAAGAATATTGTAATTGGCATAATTAGTTGAGGATAAAGACGCCAAACTCTTTTTTATTATATCCCCGTTTACATGCAACATATAAATATCAACCAATGGCTGTTCTATTAATTTATTTTTCATGCATTAAGGACGGCTTTTTATTGATATCTCAAAGCCCATTCGGGGCATGGTTTAGGATCTTTCACCCCGTATGATTTTGCAATCCTTGAAAGAATGTCATATAATGAAATTTTTGGCTCCCATCCAACTACTCTTCGAATTTTATCTATTTTTGGAACTTTATCATATGCCTCAGCAAATAAGGGGCCGTGAAGTGCTACAGGATCTACATTAACTATTTCTGATGGGCTTTGCGTAACATGCTTAATAAGTCTTGCTAATTCTTGTATTGAAATCTCATTTGCAGGATTCCCTACATTGAATATCTCCCCATTTGCTTGAGAACCCATGACAGCTATCAAAGATCTTGAAATATCTTCTGCGTGAGTAAATGCCCTTCTTTGAGTTCCATCTTCATATACAGTGATTGGTTTAGATTTTGATGCTGCTTCAAAAAACCTTGGCAAAACAAAACCCCCCTCAGCTCTCTGCCTTTCACCACTTATATTAAATGGTCGTACAGCATTGGCCTTAAGTAATCCTTGTCTACACCAACTAATAAGAGTTTTTTCACCTAGGAGCTTTGCAAGACCGTATTCTTGCCTTACCTTATGGTCTGCGGTCATTATACAATCATCATCTTCGGACAATGCCCCACTACGAGGACCATAAACCTCTGATGTTGAGATATCAAGTAATTTCGCATCCATAGATTGGGCCATAAAAATTAGCTTACTAAGATTGTTTAGCTCTGAGGGTCCTATTTTCCCGGCATATGGCAATATGCCTACTGGTCCAACTACTGCGGCAAGATGGTATATTTGATCGAATTTTTGATATGGTTGAAAACTTGCTACATCGCAAGGAACAACCCGGCAGTTACTTCCATTTCGATGGGCATAAAAATCTTCTTTTACAGCGTTGGATTGCTTATTGTCAACTATTGTGACACTGTCCCCTTTATTAAGCAGAAGCGGTACTAAATGAGAGCCTAAGAAACCCAACCCCCCTGTTACTAATACTTCTAATTTTGGTTTAGCCATTTTATTATTCTTAAAAGAAGTTACTTAAATCGATTTAAAAACATTTGTGTAATAGAGTTCTTTCTTCTACAGGTTGTATTATTTTTTTATTACAAAAGATCAACCGCTATGGTATGACGAAGCTGATTATCTTAACAGCTCGAGATATTGGGCATTTGGTTCCCCATTTTGGGGGTTCTCTGTTGTGAGGCCTATTTTGTTCACATTTGTCTTTTCTTTGCTATATAGAATCGGGTTTTCTGAGTTTACATTCAGGATAATTATTTTCTTGATATCCTTGGCATCGATTCTCTTGATATATCTTATTGGAAAAGAGATGTATAATAAAAGAGTGGGTTTGATAGCTAGTTTTATTCTTGCTGTCTTCTGGAGCTTCACTTTCTTTTCATTTAGAATACTTGTTGATGTGCCTGTTGCCTTTTTTTGGCTTTTGACATTGTACTTTTTCATTAGACATTATGGGAAAAATGATAAAAAGCTTTGGATTTTTGCTATTTTTCTTGCTTTGGGTTTTATGACTAAATTTACTGTTGCTTTACTCGGGTTTGTTATCTTAATCTACGCCCTTGGAAGAGATAGGCTAAAAGTTTTCAGAAATAAAAATTTGTGGGTAGCATTTGGAGTTTTAATTGTTTCCATAATTCCCCTCTTGATATTTGAATATACCAAATTTGGCAATCCCCTTGCTTTTTTTGTAAAAGTTGCTACAAACCAGGAGACTGCCACGAGAACTTTTTTCCAAAGTCTTTATGACTT
>JAPLYA010000079.1 GCA_026395775.1 Candidatus Pacearchaeota archaeon | reverse complement strand
ATTGTTTGTATGTCCTTTAATTTTCAGCTTGAAAAACTCTTTTCTTATTTCTCCTTTTTTCATGAAGAAATATAAAACCTCAAGCAGAACTAATTTTCGGTTTTGCCTAGGACATATGTCCCTAGCTTATACACTTGATTTGTGTAGGATATATTTTTAAACTCTTAGATTAAACCTCAGATATGGAAATACATGTATTAAACAGGGAGATGGCAAGGAAACATGTTCCTGATAAACCTGAGTTGTTAATTGGGATATTGGACAGCAAGCCAAGTGCAAATGTTTGTGTTGAGGTAATCCCAAGCAGTTTGAGGCTGGATTATCTTGCTTACAGATTTGATGATGTTGATGAAGCATTTGAGGATTATGTTCTCATGGATAATAAAACTGCAGAAAGGATTTTAACTGATTTTTCCAGATTTAGAAGCAGAATTGAGAGTCTTGCTGTTCATTGTACAGCGGGATTGGGAAGAAGCCCGGCTTGTTGCAGCTGCTTTAAATGATTGCTTTTCACTTGAATATCCTGGTGATTTTTTTAGCGAATTTTCTTGTTTGAATTATCATGTTTATAAAACAATAATGAAAAGAGCTTTGGCTCTGGGGTTGAGATAGATAAAGATAAAATGCCACAACAAACTTTTTAAATCTCTTTCATCGGGGGTTTTATGGAAAATTGCGGAGAATATGAAGGAAATGGGAAAGAAAGGCTTCTTGAAAAAATAAGAGAATTATATCAGCAAGGATATAATGATGGAAATATTGCTGACTTGCTTGGGATGAATATCTGGAATATTTCTAGAATAAGGAGAAAAATAGGTTTGCCGAGAAATTTACTTAATAATGAAATGACTCGGGAAAAGAGAAGAAGAACTATGAAAGCTAGTTTGAGAACAGATACAGGAGAGAGGATGAATTATAGAACAATGGCTCATGAATTAAATGCTATGAGGCTTGGCTGGCCGGATTATAAGCTGGGAGAAGCTTTAATTTTAAGAACATTAGAAACAGAAGCGCCAATTCCAATGACTTCTAGTGAAATATTAGCAAGAGTTAATACTGAAAAAGAAGAAAGAGACTGGAAGCCTGAAATGACAAGAAGCATGTTTTTTCATTATGCTGCCAGGCTTAAAAGACAGGGTTTGATGAGAAGATTTTACCCAACAGGAAAGGACTGGAGAAAACAGCCAAGAATTTATGATTTAACAGAAAAAGCATATGACGCAGCAAGAAATTTAAGAGGAAAATTGTGTGACTTTCAGTAGATAGAAAACTCTAAAAAGTTAAGAAAGCTAACAAGACTATGCCATTCAAACTATCTCCATCATCATTAAGCTTAATGGAAGACTGCCCTAGATGCTTCTGGCTTCATCATAATGAAGACAAGAAAAGACCCTCAGGCATATTTCCAAGCCTTCCGAGCGGGATGGACAGCATTCTTAAGACTCATTTTGACAAGTTCAGAGATAAAAACAAACTGCCTCCTGAGCTGAAAAACAAGGAGTGCGAGGATTGCAAGCTGTTTGAAGACAAAGAGCTGATGAAAATCTGGAGAAGTAATCTTGAGGGCATTTCTTTTACAGATGAACAAGGAAATGTTCTGCATGGAGCTGTTGATAATATTCTAGTTAAGAAAGAAAAGTTGATTGTTCTGGATTATAAGACTCGGGGTTTTCCACTAAAAGAAGATACACACGAGCATTATCAGAATCAGCTTGATATTTACAATTTTCTCTTAAGAAAAAATGGCTGGGAGACTGAGGATTATGGGTTTTTGTTATTCTACATTCCAAAAGAAGTTTTAGAAACAGGAGAAGTTATCTTCAACACGCATCTGGTGAAGATGAAGATAGATGTTGATAGTGCTGAGAAGTTGTGGAAGAAAGCTCTGAAGCTCCTAGAGGGAGCTTGCCCGAAGAAGCATGAGGAGAAAGAATGTGCTTGGTGTGAGTTGCTGAGTGAGGATTGATGAAAATGGATGACTTAATTTTTGAAACAAAGTATTGGAAGATTGTTTTGGCTGAAGACCAGTACTATCTGGGAAGATGCTATATTATACTAAAAAGAAAGTGCGGAGATTTGGCTGATTTGAGTGAAAAAGAAATACTGGATTTTTTAGAGTTGGTTAAAAAGCTTGAGAAAGCCATTAAAAAATCATTCAATGCAACAATGTTTAGTTGGGGTTGTTTGATGAATAATGCATATAGAAATAAATATCCTAAACCGCAAGTTCACTGGCATTTTAGACCAAGATACATAGATAAAGTAGAATTTGGGGGATTAGTATTTGAAGATAAAGAATTTGGAGAGCATTATACAAGAAAAACTGACAGGAAGCTTTCTGATGAAATCAGAAAGAAAATTATTGAGAAGATTCGAGAAAAGGCATGAGGAGAAAGAGTGTGCTTGGTGTGAGATGATTGAGGAAGAATGAAAAAAATAGAAAGGTTTATATAATACTTATAGCTAGATACCATTATGAGAAAGAAGCTAAAAAATGCCTTAGAAACAGTTAAAGGAGCACACACTCTTGAATCTGTAATAACTTTATTAAATCTGAATAGAATCAAAGCTATAAAGTTGCTATCTGCGTTGAGAAAAAAGGGCTATGTAAAAACAAAAAGATTAAGCAATAATAAAAGGCTTTATGATATTTCTTTTGAAAATAGGCTTAATGGGAAAAGTTATATTAATGTTCTGAATGCGCATTCACCTATTAAAATAACAACCTCTGAGGTTCACAGGGTTTATGGAAAAGAAATCAGCCTTGGAGAAACATTGATTCTTGCAATAAAAAGCAGGAGTTTGAGACAGATTTTAGCTTCGTTGGCTTTGTTTAAGAAAATAAAGGACTGGCCGCTTTTGTATAGACTGGCGAAGGCTGAAGGGCTTGAAAGGCAAGTGGGTGCCTTGTATGACTTGTCCAGGAAGATTATGAAAACAAGAAAAATGACAAGGAGATTTCAAAATCTTACATTGCCGAAAAAAAATGAAAGATATTTATATATAATTGGGGGATTGAATTCAGAAGATTTTAAAGAAATAGAAAAAAAATGGAAAGTTTACTTGCCATTTAACAGGGCTGATTTGGAGGCTTATAAATGATATCAATTGAGAGGCAGCAAGGCTTGTTTATTGCAATAGGGAGAAGATTAAATAGAAAAATAAATGTTTATGCTGTGGGGGGGACTGCTATGATGTTCCTAGGATTGAAGGAAGCAACTTTAGACATAGATTTGGTTTTTGAAAATGAGAAAGACAGGGGAGATTTTAAAGAAACATTAAAATCTCTGGGCTATGAGGAGATGGATGCTGTTATTGTTTATGGGAAAAAAGAGAGTAAGCCTGAAATGCTGACTCTAGGAGATGAAAGATTTGACTTGTTTGTCAAAGAGGTTATAGACTTTGTTTTTTCTGAGGGCATGATGAAGAGGGCAAGACAGCTGCATCAGTTCGGGGATAATTTTATGCTGAAGATTGCAGACCCTCAAGATATTTTGCTTATGAAGTGTGCGACAGATAGGTTGAAAGACTTGGATGATGCAAGAAGCATTATAAACAGCACAAAAATAAGCTGGAACTCTGTGGTTGAAGAAGCAAAAAACCAAAAAAAGCTTGGAAAAGAGAGAGCAATCTTTGATTTGGGATATTTTTTAGAGAAGCTTGAAAATAAATTAAAAGTTAAGATTCCGAAAGAAATAACTGACAAGCTTTGGGCTCTTTTAGATTTGAAGGGGGAAGAATGAATAAGCATGATTCTTGTGATTGGTGTAGGTTGTTAGAAGCAGAGACAATGGGGAGCTGAGTGAGAGGGGAATAGAA
This sequence comes from Candidatus Pacearchaeota archaeon, assembly GCA_026395775.1. GTDB lineage: Archaea > Nanobdellota > Nanobdellia > Pacearchaeales > GW2011-AR1 > JAPLYA01. The sequence goes on along the minus strand of JAPLYA010000079.1, from coordinate 3,489 downwards.
AGGTTTAAATATTGGCTATCCAATAATATTATTGTTTATACAATAGACGAAATGGCAACCCTCAAAAAAGAAAATAAAGAAGAATGGAAAGAAACAGAAATTAAGATAATTCAGAGCTTTTTCCCTTCAGGCAAGGATCTGACATTAAAAGAACTTTTGAAAAAATCGGGGTTTTCCTATGAACCAGTTTATAGAACTCTTCAAGAGCTAACTAAGAAGAATATAATCTTTTCTAAGAAGTTTGGGAAAACATTAGTATACAATTTGAACTTTAAAAAAGATATTTCTAAAATGGCTTTTAATATATACTCTATTGAAAGAGCAAGGAAGTTTTTTGACAAACATTATGGGATATACTCTGCTCTTTCGGAGATTCCAGAAGATAAAGCAGAGATGATTATTATTTTTGGGAGTTATGCCAAAGGAAATCCAAGAGAAGACAGTGATATAGACATTCTTTGCATTAGCCCTGAATTTGAAGAATTAAAATCAATAATTTATACATTAAAAAAAAGCCATAATAAAGACTTTACCCCTGTTATTATTCTGAAAAAAGAGTTTGCTAAGATTAAAAAGGAAAACAAAGAGCTCTGGCATGATCTGGTTAATTATGGTGTAATATTTAAAGGATATGAGCCCTTTTATTATTACGCTTATCTAGCAGAAGAAAAATGAAAGTATACACAATTCAAGACTACTTAAATAAGAAGAGCTTAATTAAAGATTCTGAAATTTCTAAATTAAGCGAAAGTTACCTGCAAAAAGCAAAGACAAACCTTTTGACTGCCAGTATTCTTTTTGATGCCAATAACAATCAAGAAGCAAGAAAAATATTACAGATTCCACAAAATTATTCTTCTGATGAATGGGTTGTTGTATCGGCTTATTATGCGATGTATGCTTCTGCTTTGGCTTTGCTTGCTAAAATTGGATATAAAAGTTCTTCACATTCTGCAACAATTGTGGCGTTAGAGCAGTTCTTTGTGAAGAAAGAGCTGATAGGGAAAGAATTTCTTGCTATTCTAAAACATGCACAAATAACCCAGCAAGAAATACAAAATTTAGCGAGTGCAAAAGATAACAGAGAGATTGCCCAGTATAGTGTAACAAAAGCAACATCTCACTTCTTAGCAGAAGTGAGCAAAAAGAATGCTTATTCTTTTGTTGAAAAAGCAGAGAAGTTGATTAGGGAGAATTAGCAGTTAGCAGCAGGAGAAAGATTTCAGGATAAGTTTGAGGAAGAGAAGGGGGAAAGGGAAGATGGGAATAAAATCGCAAAGCTTAAATACTACTAAATAGATATAATCTTATACCTAAATAGATATACCTAAGAAAATGCTGACAAAAACACAAATAGAAATAATGAAAGTATTTGCTTCAAAGATTAATAAAAAATTCAGCATAAATGAGATTGCCGAGATGCTAAAAAAGCCTTATGCATTAATTCACCGCTCAATGCAGAAGCTAATAAGCGATAAACTTATTCTTTTAGATGAAAAGAAACTTCTTTCACTTAATTACAAAGAGAATTTTGCAGAGCTTTCCTTTGTAGAATCAATGAGGACTAAAGATTCTCTTGCAAAAGAAAAATCGGTTTTATTGTTCATAAAAGACAGTCTAAAAGAAATAAATGAAGATTTTTTCATATTTCTAATATTCGGCTCTTTTGTTGATAAACAAAACTTCAAGGACATAGACATAATCGTAATTTTAGATAAACAAAGCAAGGTTGAACAAGTTGAAAAAATAATAATAAATCTCGCTTCTAATTTTTCACTTAAAATTGATTTGCATGTTTTAAGCAAAGAAAGTGCTTATGAAATGTTTTCAAAGAGAGAGCAGACAAATATTTTGAATGAATCATTAAATAAACATTTAGTAGTTTCTGGAGGAGAAAGCTATTACAGAATCTTGTCAAATGCTAGAAGATAAAAAAATAGAAGAGGCTAAAAGGAATGCTATTAAGAGTATAAATTCTGGAGCTATCTTAAAAACTAAAGAGTCAAAATATGTTGATTTTTTTATTAAAAATGCAAAAGATTCATTAGACTCTGCAAAAGTTTTGTTTGATATATCTACAAATGAAAAAGCTAAAAATAGTGCTGGAATGCCTAATTTTAATGGCTTTTTGTGGGTGATAAACGCGAGTTATTATTCTATGTTCTATATGGCAAGAGCATTATTAGAAAGCACTGGCGTGAAAATAAAGTCAGACGAATCGGTTCATTTTTTGGCTTTTAATGCCCTTATTTATTATTTCTATTCTAATGGTAAATTAGAAAAGCATTTTATTGAAGACTTTGAAAATGCTCAGGCAGAATCTGCTGAAATACTGGGAAGAGAAAAAGCAAAAGAGATAATAAGCGATTATTCAAGCGAAAAAGAAAAAAGAGCCAGATTTACCTATGAAATAGGCGAAATTGCTATGAAGGGCAAAGCAGAAACTTCGTTAAATAGGGCTAAAAAGTTTAATGAGGAGGCCAGGAAGATTTTAGGAAGATGAAAGTTGGCAGATATTGGGTTATAGAGGGGAGATGTTGAGGGGGAAGAATAAGGAGAATGAGCATGCTTGGTGTGGGATAATTGAGGCTGAGACAATTGGAAGTTAAAGAGAGAAAACGGTAAAATGAGCAATGACAACGGATTAGTAGATGAATACGAGAAACTTGAGAGCCTAAAGAAAGAAATAGAGCAAAAAGAAGCAGAGCTGAAAAATAAGATTATTGCACTGGCAAGAGAGAAAAACACAGAGGTTTTATTTGGAAATAAAAAGAAATGTTCTATAAAAGAGTATGAAAAAGTGATCTTTCCTGAAGATAAGACCAAAATTGTTGAGTTAATTAAGCAACAAGGCTTATATGAAAAGTTTTCATCTATTAATTATCTTAAATTAAGCCCAGCGATTATTAAAGGAGAAGTCAGCCAAGATATCTTAGAGCTAACTAAAAAAGAGAAAGCCTTTAGGCTTTCTCTTAAGGATATCTAAGTGTTGTTAGAGGGTGTGAGGGGGTAGTGTGAGGGGGTGTATCCGGCTAACTTACCAATTATTTATTTTATTGTTAGAAGACTTTTGAAGAATAAAAGAAGATAAAGTAACTACCAAAAACCCCTTTTCTTAGCTACATGTAACTTAGAATGAAAAGATCGGCTCATAACACTTATATTCCCTCTTCTAAAATTGGATTTATCTTCATCATTGTGATGCACTACTTCTCCCTCTCTTAGCTTTCTGCCAATTTTATTTTGAGCTACTGCTCTGTGAACCGGAACCCCGGAATTAGCATAACGAGGGTATCCTTTCTTATCCTTGAATAGCCATGCCATAAATTGTTAAGGTGGCACAAGTATATAATATTTTCGCCTTAGTGATACTGTCAAGTAAACGAATGATATAAATACCCCTGATTATTAGCTATTTTGAAAGGAGGTATTTATCATGGTCAAAAAATGTGTTTTTTGCAAGTCTTCTAAAATTGTTAAAAATGGGCA
>JAPLYA010000066.1 GCA_026395775.1 Candidatus Pacearchaeota archaeon | reverse complement strand
CTATAAAGTTCATTGTTTTTACCTCCTTTCAGTATTTGTTGGAAAAATTGGGTTGGCGAATGCTCCCAATTTTTCTTATATCTTTAAAGCCTTTGGCTTTAAACTAACTTTCGTTAAGAATTCTCATATCATCAGCTTATTATTTACTTCTATACAAAACGAGGTTCAGGAGATTCACAAACCATTGTTTCAGCACTCAGAACTCTTATTCTAGATAAAATTCCTTGTTTATCTGCTTTTAAACTAACTCTAGTGCCCCTTGAGTTGGCATAAACAGATTCACCTGTTCCTGCTTGAACTAATTTTAGGCTATATTGTTTTACTAAATTTCTCCAAGTTTGAACAGCTTCTTTAAATGACATTCTTGCATCTGCTCTTCCAAGATATGGTTTCCCAGCCCTATATACCCCTATTTTCGAATGGGTCATTTCATGAGGCGTATTCCAAATTATCATGCTCCCCTTAGAAATTTGCTATTTTTAAACTTTATTCTTCACCAATTTCTCAGCTCTCTCAATCATCTCTTTTTTCAAGCCTATGAAAACTCCACCTGGCTTGCCTGCAACATAACTCGCTTCTTTATCCTTAATAATTTTATTTAACTCATCTAGCTCAATATCAATATGAGTTATTCTTGCATTGCTCTTGCCTTTAAGGTGGATATAGACATCTGCTTTCCCTAGTTTTATTTTTCCTTCTGCTTCACCTGACATAAATAAAATAAGAAAAAAAGGGTTTATATGCTTTTAGCTAAATCTAAAATTTTTCTTTCCCAAGGCCCGCGGATATATACAGCCATCCTGTGATTTACACAACTTATAGGAATATTTGGAAGTTCTTCTCTTTCCCTCTCACGTCGAGAAGAGCTAGTTGAGTCTAATTCTAAAACAAGTTTACCTTTATAGGATACACTTAATCTCCCATCGCCTTGGCAATTTTGACCAATACTACAATCAATTACTAACTCTCCCCCCTCATATAATCTATTAGTCCAAGTATAATAAGCACCCCGTCTTGAACCTCTATCTTTTCCTAATCTTTTAACAACATCAACACAAGCATCAGCCAATCCAGACACTTTGAATCTTGCCTCAAGTTTTTCCCTTCTCTCAATAATTTTTTTTATATCCATTAAACTTCCATTTTTAATGCGTTTATAAGAATTATTATACTGGACAATATAAAACAAAAAGCTTTAAGAAATCTTTGAGAAAAGCAATTGGATTCCTTTTCATTTTCAAAATCAATCATCTAAATCTTCAGCCTTAACTTTCCACTGATTAGCCCATGCTTTTTTTCTTTCAGCACTGCATTTTTTGCAGTATTTTCTTTTAAATCTCGCTGAAGTATCCATCTCAAACTCTTTCCCGCAATCTGCACATTCTTTTATTTTTATCATTTTAAATTGCAATTGAAATTAATAATAATATATGAATAATCTGGTCTTCTGTTATGCTGACAAATCTTGGTGGTTCGTTTTTTGGAATTCTTTTTTTGTTTATAGCATTTCTTATATTTTTATCCCACCAATTAATAATTACATAAGAATCAATTATAAAATGAGTTGCAAACAAATACAAAAGCCATAAAAAATTAATATTTAAAAAATAAAAAGCAGGGATAAAAAATATAGCATATTGAATACTATGGTAAAACCTTGTTTTAGAGCTTTTCATTTTAGTAAACCCCCAATAAGTAGGTTGAAGAATCCAATCACTAACAAAATGATTCAAAACAAGTATAATAAATATTTTTATCCACATCATTTTTATAAGTAGCGGGGGTGGGATTTGAACCTCACGACCTCAGGGTTATGGGCCCTGCGAGCTAACCAGGCTGCTCCACCCCGCTATGTAAATTCTGAGGAGAATAGACTTTTAAAGCTTACTGCTTGAGAGGTAAAGGTAAACTATTTCAGTATACTTGACAATCAAAGCCGATTGGTTTGGAAAACAATTAACACAATTGCTCGCACAGTGAACCTCCCTGTGCCAAGAGCACAGGGCATCTCTAAATGAAATCGAACAGCTTAAGCTGTTCTCCTTTTCTTCCCTGCTTTTCGATATATTCTCTGATTATGTCTGCGTTAACTCCTTCTCCAACTGTTGCAACATAA
>JAPLYA010000019.1 GCA_026395775.1 Candidatus Pacearchaeota archaeon | reverse complement strand
ATAATCCTTCAAGTTATAACATTATTCTTGATAAGTTATATAATCTCTCGATTTCATTGACAGCAAATGGAAAGCAAGTTAATGACATGGCAATAGTAAACTTCTTATCAGATGATACAACAAAAACAATCTCGTGGCCCGAGATGGCTCAAGTTGAGTTGACAGAAGGCTTGTATAATGTTTCTGTTTATATTTACAAGAATTCAAGCATAAGCATACCCGGTTCAAGCCAAGAAAAATGTGTTCAGTCAGTCAAACCAGGAATTTTAGGCATATTTGGAGCTACTGAAGAAAAATGCTTTACACTCGATATTCCCGGTCAAATTGTTTCAAATATCTTGGCGGGAGGGGGCACTAGTCAACAGTATCTCTCTGAAACCGAATTGCAGAAGGGGCATATGGAGATTCAGGCTGAGCTTGTTGAAACTCCTACAACACTAGAACAATTACAAAATAACTTCAACTTGATAGAAGATAAATCAGTTTATTTGGAATTCAAATGATAATAAATAATAATCTAGAGGTAAAAATAAAACTATTTTAGTATACTTGAGAATAAGGCAAGAATTTATTTAAATAAACCAAGCACAATTATTAAGTAAAAAAGTAGTTAGTGATTACTGATAAAAAATAAATGATAAAAATGAAATTAAAAAATAAAAGAGTCAATGCAAAAGAAATCATAATTGCGAGTTTAATTGGGGTCTTTTTATTCTTAATCCCAATGGTTTTTGGGCAGTCTGTTATTGGCAATTATCAAACAAACTCTATTGCTCAGTATAGCGCTCCAACTTTTCAGCAGTTTTACTCAAGCCAAGGAATCGATTATGCGCAATTCTGGCCGGGTTTGGGTGGGAGCTGTGATGTTCGAGGGGACTTTATTGTTAATGTCCGTCCTGGAGGATGCAGCCCAGCTGTGGTAAGAAGTGATTTGCTAGAAGAACAAAATGTTCCTGTTTTTTGCAAGCTGGATGCTGTTAAGTTAAATCCGATTATTGATGTTGCCTCATTAAAATCAGTTGGATTTCAGGTTCGAGGTTTGGATAATTATATTGCGGGAATAAGCTATCATCCGAGTCAAATTGCTTTAAGAATTTATCAGCCAATTTTAAATAGCCCTTTGATAAATGATATGGGTTATGCTATTGTTGTTTTGAAAAAACAATTGAATGAAAGTTCGATGCCTGATTTTGTTGAAGCTAATCTAACAGCTATCCTTACTTATGATATGCAGAATATATTTGGGGCAGGGCAAACTAGTTTTTTCCTGCCTGAAATGAGTGACTCTGATTGGAAATCTGGCTTTAATCAATATGCTTTCTGGAAAGGTAGAGGATATTTGAGGGCCGACTGGATGGATGCAGACAGGGCTGAAATAGCTGTTTATAATGATGCTGAAAATGTTATAAGAAAGCTAGTTTTGACAAAGGGGCAGACTTCTGATGTAATCAACATCCCCGGATTTTACTGCCAAGCCGGGATAAGGCTTAACTTAAAAGATTTATCTTCTGGCAAATCAAGAGTTAGAATGCAGGTTGATAATAATGAGTTCTGGATGGTTGAAGGAGAGAAATTTTTAGATAATTGCTATGTTAAAAGCATAAGTAAACTTGGGGCAGGAGGGCAAGCCACATTAAGGTGTTATGGAAAAGATTTTATCTTAAGAATAGGAGTATCTGATAAGGTTGCAATTAATGTTGATGACGTTAGAAAAGAAGTTAATCTAGGAGAGAGTGTTAAAAATGATGTTTATCTGGCCTATGTAGGTATGGCAAGAGGAAATTTAAATGACCCCACTCAAGGAGAAAAATTATTTGTTGTTCTTGTTAACTCTCCTGAAAAAACAGAAAAAATTGATGCATTAACTAAAATAAAACAAGATGCTTTAGTAGATATTGCAAATAATTTTGATTCGTGGAGCAAAGAGGCAAGCAATTTAGTCAATTCCAAGGTAAACTGGTACGAAGCTGATAGCATAAAGAAAAATTTAGCAAATTCTCTTGGGGCAAAAAGCGAGAATATTCAAATTATTTTTATTGGCGGGAGTGGGAAGAAGGACGACAAAACCCAGGTTGACTTTTCTACCTATAACTTAATTGAAAGTTTGGGAATGAAAGATAAGAATTATATTACTGCTGATAAAGACTTGAGCAATGACTTGCCGGAAAATTATTTTTCTGAGACAAGCAGAAGGGCATATGAAATTGTTAATCTTTATGGAAGCGAGAAAGACAGTTTTGGAGATTATTATGGAGCAAAAGCTCTTACAGAACTGGCTGACTTGGCAGGAATACTCGGAAAGCAAAAATCAGAACTTGGAGTACTGTTAAATTTAACTCAAAAATATCCTGACTCAAGCTACTCCAGAGCGGCTCTTGCTAGAATTGACTCTTTAACTTATTTTAATTATGAAAGCGCGGGAACTCTAGTTAGCTCTGGAACAGAAAATCATTATATGAAGTTAGAACAGGTTGTTGTTCCTGGAATAGGAGAAGCTTCTGCCAAATTTTCAGTAAAAGGAACTCCTGCAAGTTTAAGCAGCTTGAGTAGTTCTACTGCGGGCAGCAGTTCAAGTGGTAGTTCCAGCAGCAGTTCGCAAACCGAAACTAAGTTAATTGATAATATTGCATTTAAATACAATGAAGAAATTTCAATTACTTATAAATCAAAAGTGTATAAGTCAATAGTTAATTTACCCGGGGGGAATAGGGTTAGTCTTAATTTTAATAACAATGAAATAATTATTTTAACTGATAATTCTCAAGATTTAGATTTAGATGGAGATGGGGTTAAAGATGTTAGAATTAGTGTTTCAGAAATTAGTGATGCTGATGCTAAAATAACTGTTTACCAGCTTCAAACAACCACACCAACTGCAACATCAGCTCCTGTTGCAAGTGGCAATTCTGCTGCCCTTCTGCAGATTAATGATCAGTGGTTTATGGGGGGGAAAGATCTAACTAATAATGAATATGCCCAACTACTTGAACTGCAAGATGACCAGGTGAAAATAAAATATAGTCATAGACTAACATTAGATGCGAGAACCCCAACTGCCGAAGATAAATATATTAAAAAAGGAGAGAGCATAACCTTGAGAACTTATAATAATGACAAAGTAGACAAAGAAGTTTCACTTACATTAGATGAGATTAATTTTAAGAGAGTTGCAGAGGTTTCTGTTTTATCAGAAATGCCCAATGGCATTTCTCAGGCTAATTTTACAGTTAGAATTGGGGTTGAAAAAAGAGCCATAGAGCTTAATCCTGACAAAACTGCAGAAAGAATTGCAAATTTAAATGATTCAATTGAAAAGTTTAGCAAGGTTGTTGAAAATCTTGGAAAAGTGGTTAAGGTATGGAAAGGAGCTTGTTTTGCCACTTCTGGATTTTTGATTGTCAAAAATCTATTTACGAATATGGGGGGGAAAAGCTTGGCTAGACAAGATCTGATGAAAAATTATTGGAAAGCTTTCTGCCAGAAAGAAGTTTCTGATAAAATTTCTGCGACTGTTGAAGAATGCTATTCCAAGCATAATTCTGATATTGAAAAATCAGTTGATGACTATGCGAGTAGGATAAGCGAAATGAATACTTTAGCTAGTAGCTTGGAAGGAAAAGATGCTCAAGTAACAAGAGATAATTATAAAACTAATTTTAAGCAATTTGTCAATACAAATCCAGAAAAAAGTGTTAAAATAAACAACCAGGATGTTCTCTTGAAAAACGCATTTGGGGGAGCAAATTCAGATACTGTGATTGACAGGATGGTTAAGGATGGTGATTTAACTGTTGAAGAGATGAGAGACATTATGCTTGCTACAAAACTTTCAGGCAGCCAGGCTGAAGCCGGCAATGCAATGCTTTCAAGAGATTTAACACCTATTTATCAGGTTGCCCAGAGAAATCAGCTTATCTCTGGATATAATTTACAATCTTTTGGAGGAAATGTTGAGGTTCAACCATTGGGGGATCCTAAAAAAATAGGAAAGACAGAATTTGTTCATGTTTCTAGCTTAAGTCAGGAGCAAACTGATAGCATGAATTTGAGACTGATAGATATGGGTTATAACACAAAAGCAGGAGACAACTTTATAGCTATTCCTACATATGCAAATGCCAATCTCGGGCAAGGAAAAGATTATTCCAATCAAGTTATTTATGTGCCATTGGATAAAAAAGGAAATATTTATACGCTTGCTGGAAAAGAAGGATATGTTCTAGATAAAGACGGGCAAGTAACTGGAACTGTTATTTCTAAAGATGATATGAATAAAATTGTAAGCAACATGGGGGTGGCCAGCTTTACGCCCATTGACTCTGGAATGTGCAATAATAAATATTTAAATCCGAAAGTCAAGTTTTATGAGACAGAGCCTTACAAAGGGATGCCTGCTGTTGTTCCTCTTGATGTTAACAAGGGATGGTATGCTGCGACAAAACAAATTCTGCCTGGATTTGGAATGACTCCTTACACTTCAAGTGGGAGCGCTTCAAGCCTGTGGTTGTGCAATGTGGGCACAGATGGAAAAGAAGATTTTAATGTTTTGGGAGATGATTTATGTATTCAATTGAATTATGATACAGGGCAGCCACAGGGACAGTTAATGTGCTTGAGCGAGGCAGAAGCAAGAACACTTGCTATAAAGGCGAAATCTCTTGTTGAAAATGCTGCTTCTCAATATAAAACATTAACACCTGGTTTTGGAAAAATTAATCTTCCGGGAGTTGGGAGTTTTAGTGTTGAAAAAGCTGTATCCACTGTTGGGACTGAATGTACAGACTTTATGTCTCCTTCAGATTGCAATTTGATGTTTAATGTTTGTGATCCTGTTTTGTGTCCTAGCAGTAGATGCAATTTGGGAGGAAGCTTTTATGTCGATGATGTTGTTCAATCTGGGATAATTGGGAGCATTGCTTTGTGCTTGCCTAATTTTGGAAGTCCTGCTAATGGAGGGGTTGTTGTTCCTGTTTGTTTAACTGGAATTTATGCGGGACTAGACGCGTATGTTTCTGTTTTGAAAGCTCATAAACAATGCCTAGAAGAAAATCTGAAAACAGGAGCGTTTACTGGAATTTGCGACGAGATTTATTCTATTTATTTGTGCGAATTTTTCTGGAGACAGGGAGCCCCTTTGCTTGATATGGCTTTGCCAAAAATAGTTGAAATGCTTTATACAGGAGGCAAAACAAGAGGCGGGGGTGAGTATATGACTGTAAGTAATGCCTGGGATACTGCTCAAAATTCCTTGAAGTATTTCACAAATTATTATGCTGTAAATGCAATGAAAGCTTTCCAGGCAAGAAGCACAAGTGAAGTTGGAACTGAAGTTTGCAAGGCATTTATATCTACAAATTATCCCAGCAATAAAAATATGCTTGACCAATTGCTAACACCTGAAAATCCCGTTCAGTTTTATGCCAAATTTGATGAGATTGCTTATTCAACTGCTACTTTGCCGAGCACTTCCCAATATAAAGTTTATTATCATATTTTCGCAGGAAGAGACATAGGGCATTACTATCAAGTTTATCTGAGAAATCCTCCTCAAACAGCCACCTATGCTGCTCAGCCTTACATATATGTTGCTTCGGGTTATGTTGGCATTGGGCAGTCTGCTGACGAGACAAAAGATTTCACAGCTCCTGCTGGATATAAAGAGTTATGTGTCAGAATAGATACTCAGGAAGAATGTGGTTTCAAACAGGTTACAACTGAATTTGCAATTGATTATTTAAAAGATTTGTATATGAATGAGCAAGCTACAGAACAAATTACTTCAGAGAAAAACTGTGTTTCTGGAACACCAAGCTTGTATTCTTTGGCTAATCCAAATTTGCAGGAAGCAGGACAGGAAATGCTTCAGCCAGCAATATACCAAAGAGGTTTGATAAGAGTTTGCGCTACAAATAATCCTGGGAATTCCACAAGTCCAACGAGATGGAAAGATGTTGGCTATTGTGATGATTCGAGAATAAGATGCTGGCTTGATGGGGAGAGTGTTGCGAATGTAATCCAAGATAAGAATTTAGAGAATGATGCTTTGAAAACAGCTGAACAAATTATGAATCAACAGGATATTGCACAGGGAAATTTGTGGACAGAAGACAATACAATCTCGCAATTGCAATCTGCTAAAGATAAATTCAGCAAAATTAATTTTGAAAGCATTATGCAAGAGGATTTAATGAAGTTTATCAAAGGAGAAACAAGTTGGTTATATACTGATAATATGAGAAATACTCTGGTAGTATTAGATTTGCTTGAGAATATAACTCAAAAAGCGCTGTTTAATAAATATAAAGTTGATGCCATGTTCTTGAAGTTTGAGATTTACTACAAATTAAGCAAAAGATTTAAGCAGGTTTTGGATCAGCCTTCTAATACTGCTGCTCCTGCTTCTGGAATCTCTGCAGGAACTCCTATAACAACTCCTGCTTCTCCGGCTGCTCCCGTAACTTCGACAGGATTTGAAGCCAGGGGTGGACCGGTCTATTTTATGGTTTACTTTAATAATGGTGAGTTTACAAAAATAAACTTGCACGAGGTTACAAATGGTTATCAAATTTTATATGTCTCTTCTTCTGGAGAAGAGCAGAATATAGGGGCAATTACCAATCAAGAAATTCAGTTTAATGACAGGGCACCCCAAATTGCGGTTGTGGCAGAATTAAAAAAATATATTTTTGATGGGAAGAATTTTGTTTCGAAAACAGGAGCTAGTTCTGCTGCAAAATCTATTAAGTTGTACATCGATGAGTCCCCTC
>JAPLYA010000056.1 GCA_026395775.1 Candidatus Pacearchaeota archaeon | reverse complement strand
AGTCATCTCTGTAACTAGAATATCTCCTGATTTTATTTTTTCAAGATCAGCCATTGTTTTAACAAGCTTAACTTGGCCAGAAGCTATTCCCGGACTCGCGGCTATTCCATTTAATAACACTTCTCCAGAAACTTCTTTTCCTTCACTCTTCCTCTGCAAAGTTGTAATAGGCCTTGTTTGCACAATATATATCTCTCCAGAATCCACAGCAAACTCAATATCCTGCGGCTTGCCATAGTGCTCTTCAAGTTCAATAGCATAATTAACAAGCTTCTTAATCTCAAAGTTATTCAAAACTTGCTGCTTGCTTCTATCTTCTGTCAGCCTGACAATCTGATTCTTGCCTTCTGAGTTTCTAGTAATAGCAATTTTCTTTTCTCCAATATCCGAACTTAAAATCTCAAGTTTTCTTGAGACAATATAATGATCTGGCTTAATCCTGCCCGAAACAATTCCTTCTCCCAAACCAAAAACAGCCTCAACAACAACATTATCCTGGCTTTCAACAGGATCTCTTGAGAATATAACTCCTGATTTATCAGCATTAACCATCATCTGCACAACAACAGCTATCAGCACATTCTCGTGCTTGAAACCTTTTTTGATTCTATAGTAAATACTTCTTGATGTAAATAAAGAAGCAAAACAAGCCTTAACAGCTTCAATTAAATTAACTCGTCCTTTTATGTTTAGAAAACTTTCCTGTTGCCCTGCGAAACTAGCTTCAGCAGAATCTTCAGCAGTGGCTGAAGAACGAACAGCAACAAAAACAGGGTCACTCATCTTTAAAATATTCATAACATCTTTTGTTGCAGATTCAGAAACATCAAAACTTAGAGTATTATAAGAATCTCGAATTTCTTCTTCCATCTCTTTCGGCATATCTGCTTCAATAATCATCTTTTTTATCTTGACAGAAACTTCATCAAGCTTCTTTGTATCTTCAATATCAAGATTTGTAAGCAAAGAATAAATCTCTTCTTTTAGCCCTGTTTCCCCAAGAAAATAGTCATAGCCTTGGGCTGTAATTGCAAAACCCTGTGGAACAGGCAGCCCTAATTTAGACATCTCCCCCAAATTAGCTGCTTTTCCACCAACATCCTTAACATCGTCTTTCCCAAGTTCAGAAAACCATCTAATATATTTATCTTCTAGTCGAATCTCTTTTTCTCTAAGCATTTTAATTTTTAATAGCTTTTGAAAGCTCTCCTCTTATTTTTTCTATATCCTTTTGATTTATTTTTAATAAAATTTCCTTTGATTTATTAAGGAAAATTGGAGCTTGCGATATTATAAAATCAGAATCTTCTTTTTTTATAATTTTGCTTGGGTAATACTGAGCTAAACTCCTTAAATCAAATGACTTCTTAATAAGTTTTAAATCTTCCTGTGAATAATATCCAAGAAGAAATTGCCTCATAAACTCCAATCTGCATGAATGAATCTCACATTTAACACCAAGTTTTATCATTATAGAGTAAAGGGAGTAATACATTGAATAATAACAAGCCGAGATTCCAAAAATTAAATTTTGATTCTTTTCTCGGTTCATTGTTCCAATAGCATCTTCAGCCATCTGAGAATAAGCTTGAGCTAGATTATCATTTGGTTCAATTAACTTAATTCCATCTTTTTGTTTGCAGCACCAGCTTATGTTCACCATATCAAATTTATGAATGTTTCAACTCCTTTCAATATTATATGATTATTTATAATCTCTTTGATAATAGCATCTTCTTTATTAAACTTGCTTTTTTCTAACTCAACAACATTTATCTTTATATTATAAAGTTCTTCTAAATCTTCTAAACTTGAGATTTTACCAATTGCAAATAAATCCAAATCAGATTTTTCAGTTGAAGTTTCTTTTGCATAACTTCCAAACACAACAACTATTCCAAAGCTTCTTTCTTCAATTTTGTAAAATAAGTCCTTAATTTTCTTGTATTTTTCAAGAAACTTTATCTTCCTGTTTATCTCTGAAATCTTTAGAATCTCTTTAATTTCTTTGTTAAATTTATTCAAATAATAATACTTATTTCTTCCCTCTTGGGAAAATTTTAGAATGTTTTCTTTCTCTAACTTAATCATTATATTAGAAGCTGTTTTCTGGTTCATTTTCAGCTTGATAGCTAGTTCTCGCCCATAAATTTTTTTATTATAATCTCTAGAAAATTCATTCAAAACCTTAAGTTTATTATTGAGTAACATATTACTCATATGAGTAATATTCTATTTATAAAGCTTTCGATTAATCAAAGTTAATAAATATTTTTGTTTGGGACATTACCGAGTAAAATCTTGCTCATATGAATAATTTAATATAATTTTCTCCAATGCTTTTTCAATTTCAATTGGCACAATTGCTTGCTTAATTAATAGCTATACCCTGTGCTCTTGGCACAGGGTGAAAACCAAGAAAAACTATTAAACCAACAAATGCTTGGTTTTCTTATGGAAAATGAGCTCTGTAAATCTTATCATAAAGTT
>JAPLYA010000081.1 GCA_026395775.1 Candidatus Pacearchaeota archaeon | reverse complement strand
ATGGCAGAGATAAATTTGAAACTGGGGAGGAATAAGATTTTGAATTTAATCAGAAAAATGGGGAAGATGTTGCACCATTCGCTAAGATGACAGTATCTGTTTGGATTAGAATTAAAACTAAACTGCTGTTTTTGTATACTTGACTTTAGAGCGAGCAATTGTGTTAATTGTTCAAACCAATCGGCTTGAATTTTTCTAGCGGCGAATAAAGTTTTCTGTTACCAACAAAAGAATATCTTTTTATACCAGTTTAGTTTATAAATCTTATGAAAAAGAGGGGTTTGTCAACAATTGTTGCAAGTGTTCTTATAATTTTACTAGTAATTATAGCAATTGGTATAATTTGGGCGATTTTAAAACCAAAATTATTTCAAAGTGCAGAGGAGATAGATTCTAGTTTGTTAACAGTTAGCATGAAAATAGAAAAAGCCAGTGTTCTTGATAATCTAGCAACAGTCAAAATATCAAGACAACCAGGCTCAGGACAAGTTGATAAAATCAGAATTGTATTATACAATGAAACAGATAGCCAAGTAGAGAGTGTTTCTGGTTTGAATGAGTTTGAATCTAGAACATATACTATTACAACTAAAATCAGCAACATAAGCAAGATTTCAATTGCCCCTGTTTCTGTCAGAGAAGACCAGGAAAAAGTAGGAACTAAAGCAGATGAATATATTTTAAGAAAAACAACAGTTCAAGAAAATCCTTCAGGATGTACTAGAAATGAAGAATGCACAACTTCTGAACAATGCAAAAATGCTCCTGGAACTTGCGATACTGCAACAGGAACCTGTAGCTTTACTGACAAAGCTGATGATAGTTCTTGTACAAGTTGTGGTGCTTCATGTTGGTGCAAATCAGGAGCTTGTGTAGATAAACCAACTTGTCCTGCTGGACTTGTGGGCTATTGGAAAATGAATGAAAACTCTGGAACTTTAATTGTTGATAGAACTGGAAAAAATAACGGAACAATAAGTGGAACAGTTAATTTAATTGCTGGAAAAATTGGAAATGCAGCTCAATTTTCTGGTGGTTGGATTGATGTTGGAAAAGATTCCAGTTTGAATATCCAAGGGCCATTAACAGTTGAAGCCTGGATAAAACCAAATTCTGGAATGACTAACGGTAACTATTATTATAACATTCTTGGAAAACAAACAATATATGAACTGGGTTATGGGCTTAATATAGCAGGGGCATATAATTCATTTAATTTTTGGACTCGCAATCCCAGTGCAGTTTCAGCAGCGGGTTGGGGATATACAAATGAAGCTAATGTTATAAATCGATGGATTCATCTTGTAGGGGTATTTAATGGCAATAAAGAACGGTTCTATGTAAATGGTACTCTTGTAGCAGACAATAATGGCGGTGTGGCTTCAGGAGATACTTCTACTTGCCCTTTAAGAATCGGAAATACAGGTTGTCCTGGGGGTGGGAACGGATATTCAGATCAACCATTTAGTGGAACAATAGATGAAGTTGCTGTTTGGAATAAAGCTCTAACTCAAGCAGAAGTTCTAGATCATTATAACTCAGGAATTGGGAAAGAGCTATGTTAGTTTTATAATGTCAGAAAAATAAACTACAGCCTTTAGGCTGTAGACGTTGCCTTGCAACGCCAGATTTTTCTGAGCACAAGAAAATTGTTCGCAATCTCACAATTTTCTGTGCCCGAGAATCTGCTGATTCTCTTGGCATCCTAAAAACAAGGGGCTTTACAAACCGCACCTTTTAAGGTGCGGTGCCCCATTGTTTTTTTGATTTTAGAGATAATCACTAATTTCGTTTTGTCAACTTTTTAATTATGCAAGCAATTGTGTTAATTGCATACCAATCGGCTTTGACTTTCTTTGAGGCGAGGAATAGTTTACTTTTACCTATATAATCAGGATAACTTTTTGAACTTAACTACAGAAGAGTTTTGTTCCAAGTAAGCCAGGGCTTTTTTATTGGGTTCTCCGGGGGTAATAAATAAAATAGGGGTTTTTGTATTTGACAAAGCCAAAGCTAAGTCATTTTCAGTTATTGTTTTCTTTTCTTTTGCTATTACTAAAAACTTTATCTTGCCTAAATCAGAGTTTATTCTTACTATTGCTGAATATTCTTTCTTCTTGAAAGCCAGCTCTTCCAAAATCTCGATATTATCTGCTTCTAAATGATTAACTACTTTATTTACAAACTCCGATTTTTCAATTATTTTCTTTTTCTCGAGTTTTAATGTTATTAGTGGCTTTTCTTTGATAACTTGTTTTGCTTTTTCAATTTTTATCTCTGGTTTTGCTTGGGGTTTTATTTCTGGCTTTTGTGCTTCTTTTATTACTTTTTGCTCAACCCGAATCAATGGAGCAATTTGTTGTGGTTTTGCTTCCTGAATTTTATTTTGAGAAATAAATATTCTTTCAACAGCAAGTTTTGCCTCTTCTTCTGAAAATGAGCGAAATCTCCAGAAAAGAATTTTTGAATCTAGATGATTCAATATTAATGGATAAGAAAAATCTTTTATGCTTCTTAGGGCAACTCTGATTGCTGGCTCTAATTTATCATCTTCTAAAAGCTTTTTTTCTTTTAACAGCAAAAAAGCTTCTTTTTCTTTGCTTGGCAAGAAGGTGTAAAATTTTTCTAGTTGTTCTTCTTGTCCTGGGATATAGTATAATGGAGAGCCCCCTACTTTTAGATTGCTTATTTTTATAATCTTATCTCCCAGCAATTCTGATAAGAAAGCTCCTGCAAATAAAGAAGTGATTCCTGTTGCCTGAGAAATATGAACGGGCAGGCTAGGACCTCTTATTTTTATTATTTCAACTATTCTCTCTTTTGTTACTGGCATATTTCTAGAAGAAATCTGGGGATTATAAATTTTGTTGTGGCAGAAATGCTATTAGTTTTGCATTTCTGAACCCCTCAAAAATCCGAAGTTTATGGGGATTTTTGTTGTGCTAGATTAAAGGTAATGCTAAACTTCGCTTTTGTAAACTTAACTTGGGAGCAAGCAATGGTGGTAATTGTTTTCATAACCAATCGGCTTTGACTCTCTTGTTTACTAAAATAGTTTTATTTTTCTTAATCACGGTTTCTGCCACGAGACTTGATAATATGTCACGTCGCCTTCTTCATCAACTATTCCTATCAACAAGTTCTTTTTTGTTGAATGAGCAACACGATTTTTAGCTGAAAAATCGTGCCAAGTTAGAACTTCTGATTCTTTAACTGGGTAGAGAATCCATCTGGCGTGATCCTGGCCTGGTTTAACTCCTTTGTCATAAACTCTAAACTCTGCCCCGAATTTGAGAGCTGTCTTAACTATATAGCCTCTGTCTCGCATGTCTTTGAAAACCTTGTATTTTGTTTCTAGTTTTGGATCCTGAGATTTTAGTTCTTCTAGCAATTTGTCAAACTTGATTTTTTTCTTACTTTTAGCTATTTCTAATTTCGATTTCTCCAGCAAATATAAAGCTTCAACAGGCGAGTAAAATATCTTGCCTTCTTTTGGCTCTCCAAACCTTGATTGTTCATACAGAGAAAATGCTTCTTTTTTATTGCTATAAATATATTCGCTTGAAAATACTGCTTTTACAACTAGCTTTTTTGATTCTTCCTTGACTTTCTTCAATTTTTTTGGCATTTGTTAATATAAGCAAGTATATATTTAAAGCTGTTGATTTCACCAGATTAAACGAGAGTTAAAAACTAACTTTGTTTTGTTTACTTAATAACAAGCGAGCAATTGTGTTAATTAAGCCGATGAACCCGATTTTTTCTGTAACTAAAGATTTTTTTTAACAACAATTAAAAATAAAGAGAAAGTTTTTTAAAGTCCATAATTCTGGGTTTATCATGAAAATTACCAATATGCATAGTTTAGGAATTTTGGTAGTCTTAACTTTAGCTCCCTTATTAATTTAAGAGGGCCATTAAATTTCTTTTAAATTCAAATGGTTTTTAAATTTACTATTCAAAGTTTAGGGTATCATCCTGCTAGGGATAATTACAAACAGCAAAATGGTACTGGGAAGAAACCAGAAACAGAACCAAAGTTTGAAAGCCATTACGATCTCGTTGTTAATTCGACTAAGGGCAGATTATCATACGAATTACAAACTGGTTTGAATATAAGGCTTTTTGATGAGAATGGGAGTGACCCTGTTTTATCTATTTTAGATAGATGTCATATGACCCCCCGAAGAGTGATAGACAGGCAAAAAAACGTTCTTGAAGATCCTGCCCAAGATTTTATAATAACGGGAGTGGGCCACAAATCGAATTGCTATTTAAGAAATGTTCGTAGATGGCTTAGCAACACAATAAGAAGAAGATGTGGGAAAGCACAGGTTTTAAATATTCATTAAAATAATAAATAATAACATGGCAGAAAAAGAAGAATATGATTTTAAGAAGATAGAAGAAAAATGGCAGAAAGAGTGGGAAAAAGCGGGCTGTTTTCAAGTTAAAGAAGATAGCAAGAAGAAAAAATACTATGTTCTGGAAATGTACCCGTATCCCTCTGCAAGTTTTCTTCATATGGGGCATGTAAGAAATTACACAATAGGTGATGTTTATGCTAGATTTAGGAGAATGCAAGGTTGGAATGTCCTCTATCCAATGGGATATGATTCATTTGGATTACCAGCAGAAACAGCAGCTAAAAAAGAAGGGATTCATCCAAAAAAGTACACAGAAGCTGCAATAAAGAAGATAATGGAGTATCAGAAAGCTCTAGGAAACAGCTATGATTGGACTAGAACTCTAGCAAGTCACGAGCCAGATTATTATAAGTGGAATCAATATTTCTTTTTGAAATTGCTTGAGAAAAAACTTGCTTATAGAAAAAAAGCGCCTGTTAACTGGTGTAACAAATGCGAATCTGTCCTAGCAAACGAAGAAGCTGAAAATGGGAAATGCTGGAGATGTGGCGAAGAAGTTGTTCAGAAAGATTTGGAGCAATGGTTTTTTAAAATTACAGATTATGCAGATAGATTATTAGAGGATTTAGATAAAATCCAGTGGCCAGAAAAGATTAAAACAATGCAAAGAAACTGGATAGACCGAAGCGAGGGCATTAATTTTAAAGAAAAAGTAAAAGGTTTAAACTTGGAGTTTGAAGTTTATGACTCGGTTCCCCAAACATTTATTGCTCAGACTTTTACAGTAATTGCACCCGAGCATCCATTAGTTAAGAAACTAGTTGAAGGAACAAAATATGAAAAACCCGTGATGGAATTCGTTGAAAAAATAAAGAAAAAGAAGCTTTCAGGAGAATTTAATATAGGAACAGATATTGAAGGAATTTTTACTGGGAGACATGTTGATAATCCCTTTGGGGTCGGCGATTTGCCAATATGGGTTGCTTCTTATGTTTTGGCGGAATATGGTACTGGTATTGTTAATTGCAGTGCCCATGATGAAAGAGACTTTATTTTTGCTAAAAAGTATGGGGTTCCTTTAAAAATTGCAATGTTGCCAAAAGATAAAGCCTTTGCGGAGAAAGTTAAAAATTTAGAGGTTTGTTATCATCACGACTCTCAAGGGATTATACAAGAACCTAAAGAATTTCGGGGCATGAGTTGGGGAGAATCGAGAGCGCAAATTATGGATTATATTGAAAAAAAGAAATTTGGTAAGAGAGCAGTTCATTATAAAATACGAGATTGGATGATCTCCAGACAAAGGTATTGGGGAACGCCAATTCCTGTTATTTATTGTGATAAATGTGGAATTGTTCCTGTTCATGAAAAAGATTTGCCTGTTTTGTTGCCAGAGAAAGTTGATTTCAAAACAAATGGCAACCCCCTAGCAACAAGCAAGGAATTTGTCAATGCCAAATGTCCTAATTGCAAGGGAAAAGCAAGAAGAGAAACAGATACAATGGGGGGATTTGTTGATAGTTCATGGTATTTTTTGAGATACTGCGATAATAAAAACAGCAAAAAAGCATTTGATGAAAAGAAAGTCAATTACTGGATGCCTGTTGACCAGTATATTGGTGGGGCTGAACACGCTGTTATGCACTTGATTTATGCTAGATTTTTTGTTAAAGCCTTGAAAGATTTTGGAATAGTAAAGTTTGATGAGCCTTTCTCAAAATTGTTTAATCAAGGAATTGTTTACAAAGACGGAGCCAAAATGTCAAAAAGCAAGGGGAATGTTGTTTTTCAGACAGATATTTCTAATAAATATGGGATAGATACAGCTAGATTATTCCTGATGTTTGTTTCTTCTCCCGACCAGCAAATGGAGTGGAGTGACGAGGGTATAGAAGGAAGCTTTAGGATAATTAATAGATTAATTAATCTGAGGAAGAAAGTTGTTAAGGAGATTAGCGAAAGAGAAGAACATAAGATTAATTCAACTATAAAGAAAGTTACTGGTAACATAGAAAGTTTTGAATACCCTAAGGCAATTGTTTCTATTATTGGATTTTTAAATTCAATTGACAAGATTTCAAAGAAAAATTATGAAAACTTGCTAAAACTGATTTCACCTTTTTGTCCTCACATAGCAGAAGAAATATGGCATAAGCTTGGGAACAAGAGCTTCATAAGCTTAGAAAAATGGCCTGAAGCAGATGAAAGCAAGATTGATGAGAAGTTTGAGCAAGAAGAGCAAGCCCAAGATAAATTAGTTGAGGATATTAAGAATATTATTAAGATTTTAGAGGCAAAGGGGCAGACAAATATGAAAGAAATAAAAATATTTGCTATCCCTAAGGAAATTGAACTTTACAATCAAGCTAAAGAGAAGCTTGAGAAAGTATTTGGTATGGAAGTTTCTGTTCTTTCAATTCAGGAAGCAGGCAAAACAGGAAAAAAGATAAAAGCTGTTCCTGGCAAACCTGGAATTTTGATTGAATAAGAGATTATACCAATAAATGGTAAGATTTATAAGGTTGGGGGTGTTGTTGTTTCTATGAATGCTAAAAAGTTAAGGCCTGAAGAGAGGGTTTATTATTCTTTTTATACAACAGGGAAAAAAAGCATGTATTTTAGTGAGATAAAAAGAATTACAGCAAGGTCAATAAGCTCTCTTCAGAATGTTCTTGTTAAAATGGAAGAAAACAAAGAGACTGAAAAGAAAAAAGAAAAAGCAAATACTTTTTATTGTTTGAAAAATAAGGAACTTATTGGAATTAATTTTGCTAAGTTTGATATTTTAAGGTTCGATGAACTTAAGTTAGATGTAAGACTGCCTGTAAAAGAGTTTATAGAGAAAATGCCTCAACAAGTTGCTTTTACTATATTATTTGGCTCTGCCTCTAGAAAGGAAGAGAAAAAAGGGAGTGATATTGACTTACTTGTTGTTCTAAATAAATTTGAAAATGCCCAATTGCAGGAAAAATATGAAAAAGAGATGAAGAAAGAGATAAATGAGATTAAGAAAAAAGTTGATGCAAAAAGCTTATATGCCTTAAGCATTTTATTTGTTAATGAAAAAGAGTTTTTTGAGAGAAAAGATTATTTGCTTGATGAAGCTAAAAAAGGGTTTTGCATTTTTAATCAATTGCGATATTACAGAGAGGTTTTTAAAATAGGCAATGAAAATAGATGAACTGATAAATGACCGGAAAAAACTCGAAGAAGCTTATAGATTTTTTATAAACAAGAAACTTCTTTTTAAAAGAGATGCAAATTTAACTTCAGCACATATTGCGAAGTCTAACAGCAACTTGGAGTTTGTTGACTTTTTAATTAAAAACAATAAATTCCTTGATTGGGCTGTAATCGGCTTGTATTATTCTGTTTATCATGCTTCTCTAGCCTTGCTTTCTAAAAATGGCTTTGCATCTAAAAACCACAATGCTACTCTTTGCTTTATCATGAGACATTTCAGCCAGATTTCTAAAGAGGATGTTGAGTTGATTAACAAGCTTGCTGTAACAAAAGAATATATTTCTTTTTATTCTGGTTTAAAAGAGGAAAGAAGCAAAGCAAGCTATTCAACAAGTCTATTTTTCAACAAAAAGATAGTTGAAGAATTAAGAGAAAAGTCTATTAAGCTTATAAACAAGATAAAATTGATTGTTGAGCAATAAAAGAGGAAAATAAAAAGAGATGAAATTTTCAGCATTGTCTTCAGGAAGCAGTGGCAATTGTTTTTATATTAAACATAATGATTCTGCCATACTCGTAGATGCAGGCATAAGCTGTAGACAAGTTGTGGATAAACTTTCTTCGTTAGGAGAAGATGCAAGCAAGATTAAAGGGATTTTTATAACTCATGAGCATGCAGATCACGTCAAGGGAGTTGACGTTCTTGCTCGGCAGTTTGATATTCCTATTTATGCAACAAAAGGCACAATTGATAGCTGTTTTTTATGTTCTCGGAACGAGTTGATAAATAGGATAAAGAAAAATGAAACAGTTAAAATAGCTGGTTTAGAAGTTGAGGCTTTTTCTAAGAGTCATGATGGATTAGAACCTGTTTCTTTTAAGATCAATAATGATAAAACATTGTCGATTATCACAGATGTTGGGAAAATTTGCGGGAATGTGATTGATGCTGTTTCTGACTCTGATTTTCTTGTCATAGAAAGCAATCATGATTCTAAAATGCTAGCTGAAGGGCAGTATCCGTACTTTTTAAAAAATAGGATTGCTAGCGAGCTTGGGCATTTATCCAATTTAAAATCAGCATTATGCGTTCTAGAGCATGGAAGAAATAAGCTGAAGAATTTAATGCTTGCTCATCTAAGTCAGAATAATAATACTCCTCAATTAGCTTTGAAAACATTTTCTCTGCTGAAAGAGAGAAAAGACTTGCATCCCAGAATTATGCTTTCTTTGAGAGATCGAGCCACAAGTTTGATGAAGATTTAGCTAAACCCAGCAAGCTTAATTAGCCACATTAAAACTATTCCTAGAAGGAATATTAGAAGATGAGAAATTGAATTCTGGGATTTTTCTCTTAACTCTGGAATTAGATCACTGGCTGCTATGTAAATAAAGCCCCCTGCTGCGATTGCTGTAATGTATGACAATGGGATATCATAAGTTCTAAACACAAAAAATCCAACCAAACCACCAAGAACTTTTGTTAATGTGACTAAAAAATTAATTAACAAGGCTTTTTTTATCTTAAACCCTCCATAAACTAGAACTCCAAAATTTCCTATTTCCTGAGGAATCTCGTGAATTGCAATTGCAACTGTTGTGATTATTCCTAAAGCAGAAGAAACTAGGAAAGATGAAGCAATTATTAAACCATCTATAAAATTGTGTATTGCCCCCCCTATGAGGTTCATATAGGCAAAAGTATGAACTTTACAATTTTCCTCATGACAGTGCTGCCAATGAAGAAATCTTTCTATTAGAAAAAATAAGATGAAGCCAAGTAAAACAAATAGAAAAGGATTTTTTATTCCTAGAGATTCAGGCAAAAGATGAAGGAATGCTGTTCCTATCAGGGCCCCTGCCGACATGGCAACTAGAGATAGTAGTATTTTGTTCAGAGTTTTAGGCTTTACAGCTAAAGTTAATATCCCAATAAAAGAAATTAAGCTTACAATAAATGTTGCCAATAATATTGAGATTAACATTATACTACTGATTATTGGGAATTTATAAACATTCTTGATTATTGAGTTTGAGAAGTAAATTCTAACTTCGTTTTGTTAACTTTTTAATTGTGTTCAAAGCTTTGTAAACCAATTTCAAGTCTAAAAAACTCAACTGCCCCTTATACAAAAGCGAAGCTTATTCTTTAACTTTAAATTATTATATTAGCTATAGCTAGGGCGATACTGTATACTAATCATCAGTTTCCTTATTAGCCAAATATCTCACCAATTCTAACAGCTTGTTTCTTTTCAGTTTCAGATTTATCCCAGCCATTTCTGCTGGTGTTTTTCCTTTCAATTGCTGATTTGGGTTCACAAAA
>JAPLYA010000033.1 GCA_026395775.1 Candidatus Pacearchaeota archaeon | reverse complement strand
GTCTATCAAGTCTATAGATAACTCTATTCTTATCATTCTCAACAATCCTAGCAGCATCTTCTTCAAGACAAATAGATTGAATCCCGACTTTTCCTAGAGAAGTTTCAATATAGCCATTTTTAGCAATTAGCAATGTTCTCTGAAATCCTGAAGTATTGCTTCCATCAACAACAGTTTTTCTCATTATCTGAGTATCTTGTATAATCTCACAATTCAATAATAAAGCAAGTTGTAAAGCTATTCTCAAAGCTTCGGGATTAATCTCATTCGGAGGGCTTTCATCAAGCTCAACCAAACAATTGTTATCATAATAACATTGATAAGTAAACTTTCTATCACGAGAAGATTCAAATTTGACAGCTTCATCTATCTCCCCAGTTTCTCCAGCAACGGCGTGTAATTCTCGTTCAATAATATAATCTGGGGGGTCTGTTCTAAGAATAGAAGGACACGAGCAAAACAGTTTACAACTATCAAGCTGCTGATGTATCTCTAGTCCTGATTTAAGCTCAATTTTTTCCTCAACCATAAATTCTCAAGATAAGTAGAATATTTAAGGTTTTAGGATTTAGTCTTTTATAAGATATGGAGAACTCTTATATTTTCTAACACTATCTCTCATCTGTGCTGTTAAAATACATTCAATTGCATGAAGTTCCTCTTCAGAAAGATAATCTGAAACTCTAACTCGAGTAAATGGTTCTCTTAATCTGGGATCAATTGCAGGCACAGTCATAGTCCTTGAAGAGAAAGCAAGTTCTTTTAAAGGAACTATAATCTTATCATCTCTGGAAATAACAGCATAATGAGAAAGCTCCTTTAGATAATGTTTATCTCTAAGACAACCCTCCAAGGCTTTTTGATGCCTTCCTTGGATAAAAAGTTTTCCTTCTTTTGAGTGAACAAAACTACAACCAAGATCAAGATAAAAAACTCTTGGGGGCTCATCTCCATTTTCAAAAAAAGAATAATTCTGGCCGATTCCTTCAATATCTGCAACATCTAATAAATCTCGATGTATCCTTTCTTCATCAATTACCCTTACAAGATCTGGATTATCATCCCTAATAGAAGGTTGTGCGATTATCCTAGATGCAAAATAACATTTTTTGTCCGGATGCAAGTTTGGTTTTATATCAGAACTATGTTTAAATTCCAACCCCCTTTCCGGATTAAGTAGTACATAAAAATCAGGAACATGCAATCCCAAGGTTCTTGCCATCTCAAAAGTAATTGCTTCAAAAAAAGGTTGATTTTGAGGGTTAAACGGATGTTTCCCAGAAGCACTATGGCAGTGTTTAACATAATAAAGAAATGGAGGCCTATTATTAACACCAATACTACATTTTCCACCAGGGTTAGAGCCCTTGCTGCTGGTTAAAATTTCAATTTCTAATGCCATATCCCTCAAACCGAAAATCCCTATTTAAACCTTTCTCTTTCACCCCTATGCAGTTACAATAAAAAAGCCTAGAATTTATAAAACCCCAAATCTTGATAAATAAAAGGAGGTCGAGAATTTTCACTAGACAATCGCTATAATAATTAACTAGTGAAAGTTGGAGAAAAATATTATAAATGGAGCTTAAAAAAATAAAAGTTTGGAGTTTTGTAAAAATGACCACTCTATTTGGGGGGATATTAAGCCTTATATCAGTTGTCGTTTTTGCCATGCTCAAGGGGTTTATAGCCAATTTACCTGCCGAAAGCCTTACGGCACAGTTGCAAGCAATAGCTAATTTCACATTAGTCGGTGCAATATATGGAATAATTCAAGGCATTATAGCGGGATTTATCTACGGGATTTTAATTGCACTACTCTACAACTTGCTGGCAAAAATGGTTGGTGGAATCAAGCTAGAGTTTAGCAAATAATTTTTTTATATTTCTTCTTCTTTATTTATTTTTTTAATTTTATTGATATTGGTAAAAAGTAAACTGTTTCAGCATACTATAGAGTCACAGCCGATTGGTTAGGAAAACAATTGCCCTTGCCAATCATACAATTAAAAAGTTTACAAAACGAAGCTTATTTATTAACAACAAAATCCTCACATAATCCTAAAAATATCCCCATTTTTATCTAGTTCTATAAAATTTCTAGTAATAAGTCTAACATAATCTTCACACTGGTTTTCAATCTTATCATCTTCTTGAGTTCTGGGAACAGAAACAATATCAACAGAATAATTTCCGCATCTTCCTAAACATTGGCTTGAGAAATTCATTCCCTCGGCTTTCTTCTGCTGATATAGATTTAAAGCACAAACAACAGCTTCCTGCTGTTCTGAAACATATCTAGGAGTCTCTGCTGGATTCCCATGCTTCACATACTGACCATTTTCATCTTTAATCCAGGAATCTTCAGGACTTCTTAGTATGACTAAAGCCAGAAAAATTAAAACAGCAATTACAATCCCAGCAGCCCATATTTTTTTCATTTATTTATTAATAAGAAGAGGTATTTAATAGTTATGAAAAAGAGTTAAAATATTGTTGTTAAAAAACACTCTTTCAGTAAACTTGACAATAAGGTGAGCAATTGTTTAAACCTTCAATCACCCTAAATGTTAAGTAAACAAAACGAAGTTGGTTATTAACTCTTTAAATCTTATGAAACTAAATCTAATGTTACTAAAGCTATCTCAATTTCCTCATCCATAATTTCAAACTTCTTACTGTCTAAAAAGTCCTTTTTCTCAAGCTCTAATTTTAATTTTTTCTGTAAAATTTCTTTTATATTTAACTTGTCATATTGATTCCAGTTTTCCTTTAATGCATCCCTCTTAGCTTCATTCATTAGGACATCAGCATCTTTTGCATATTTAGATGCATAGATCTCATTCTGATTGACAATGCTCCCAATTTTATGCCTCAAAGAAATTGCCAACAGATTTGTCAACTCATCAATTATATCTTTCTTACCCATTTTTCAATTTTAATCTTATCCATTTCAATTTAATTTTGATAATCTCGCGCAGCTTAAACAAAATTTTGTCATTAATCTCTTCATTATTTTTTATACTAATCAAAATATCCTTGCGAATTAAAGCTTCTAGTCCTGCATTTATTTTAATAACATCTTCATCCTTGTTCCTTAAAAAATATTCAATGGCTATCAATCTTCTAAGGCTATCATAAAAAACCCTGCTTCCAGTCCTTATTTCAAGTAAGTCTTCGGGCATCATTAATAAAAACTGAAGGTGTTTCACATCAACTTGCCTTTCGGGCAAAATAAATTTTTTATTGGAAACATTATGATATAGCATGCTTCTGGTCAAAGGGCAGATTTTTAGCAAATTTGAAAATCTTTCTTTTGGAATGATAAGCAAATGAAACTTTAATCCAAACTCTTTTTTCAAGGCGCTATAAATTTCTCCTTCTAAGCTCTTATTAAAAATAACAATTAAATCAATATCATTATAATCTGATTGTATTAAAAAAGATCCAGAGATAAATGCCTGTTCAATTTTACTGGGCAATAAAGCGAAAATTTCCCTTATCAGGCTTTCCTTAAACTTGCTAATTTCCCTAACATTATAAAAAAATAGCCTGGTTTTCTTTTTCAACAGCTTTACTTCGACTAAATCCCCTACTTCAAACTCTCTTTTCATCTCTTTCGGGATATATATCTGATTAAACCTGCTTCCTTTTGAGACATTATGAACAAACTTTGTTTTCATGATACGTATTTAGTACGTACTGTTTATAAATCTTTCTGCCTCGTTTATTTTCTTTCTTTTTACTCAATCAACTTCTCACTAAACTCATTAGAAATATTCTCAAGCATCTTCTCCTTGATTTTAGATTTCCAGGAAGCATGTCCTAGTACAAATCCAAGCTTAACATAAGCTGTTTCAGGCAGAATATCATCTAAGAAAATTACGCCTGTTTTCATTAATATTCTCCCAGGAGAATAAACAAGAGGATCTAATCTTCCATAAATAGTCTGGCAAGCTGCACAGATAATCAAGCCATTATCAATTGCTTTTTTTATACTAGGCAAGAGATTTTTTCTCGCATCATCAGTAGCCAAATGCCCCAAACCACTTGTCATCAAAACTACTCCTTGATATCTTTGACTTAGATAATCAAAAAATTCAGGCTCCATCCCGGGATGAAACATAATCAAAGCAATCTTATCATTAAAACTCAAATCAAGTTCAACTTTCTTGTTATTATCTCGCTTATTATAGCTAGTTAAAGTTTCAATTTTATCAGACCAAACTTTAGCAATTGCTCTAGTATTAACTGGTTTGAAAGCATCTCTTCTTGAGGTATGCATCTTTCTAACCTTGTTGCCTTTCATAGCATAGCAAAAATCATCATTTATACTAGCATGCCCAACCAACATAACTTCTGCAATATCTGAACAGGCAAGTTTCGCAGCACACTTCAAGTTTAATCTCGCATCACTGCTAGCTCTATCGCTTGACCTCTGCGAATAAGTCAGAACAACAGGTTTATTCAAATTCTTCAGAAAAAAAGATAAACTAGCTGAAGTATAATGTAGAAAATCAGTTCCATGAGTAATTATTACTCCTTGGCAAGCAGGATCATTCAAACTTTCCCCACAATTTTTAGCAATTTCCTGCCAATCTTTGTAATCCATATTCTCGCTTGCTTTCATAAATGGCATTTTAACTTTTCTGATATTCACAATTTCAGTTAATTCAGGATAGAACTCAAGCAACTTCTCAGGAGAAGTCAACCAAGAAACCCCACCAGTACCGGGATCTAGCCTAGCTGAGATTGTCCCCCCTGTTATAATCATATCAATACTAGGCAATTTACTATTTTGCTTCAAAGCTATTTTATTTTTTTCAACCAGTTTCTTTTCTTTTATTTCCTTAATATTAAGAACATCTTCTTTCTTTATGCCTATATTATAGCCTGATTTCAGCTTAATCAAGTAAATAGCAGAATCCGGACTTTCCAGCAAGATTCCTTCTGTTGTTTCTTTTCTTGTTGAAATCTTAACCTTATTGCCTGTTTCCATAAATCTTTTAATTTGAACCACATTAAAAACTTTCCTATGAATGCAGATTATATTAAGAGGTAATAAATAACTGATGTTTTGTAAACTTAACAGTCACAGCTGATTGGTTAGATTAATTGCCCACACCAACCTAATTAAAAAATGTATCAAAGATTCATCAGCTTACCAATATCTATATCGCAAAATCTTCGAGCGGGAGGAGAAGATTTTGCTAGAAATTTCGAGCCGAACGACAGTGAGGAAAACAGTTTGCTCTTGCTATTTAGAACTTAATAATCTCAAGAGCAAACTGTTTTGGCGAGCTATTTACCTTCTCAGATAACCTAGAATTAAACTTCTTCCAACTCGTACTTAATCTTCTTAACCTTGCTTAATTTTTCAGAAAGAACATCCTGCTTACCCTCAACAAACTTCTTTCTTTCATTGAGCTTAGCTTCTTTTTTAACTAAATCTGCAATTTTCTTTTGCAAATCTTGCTCTTGCATTCTAGCACTATCAACATTCAAATCCAGACTTTTAATCTTATTTTCAAGCTTCTTTTTTTCATCAGCAAGCTGTCCGAGACCTTTGTCTAAATCCTTAATCGCTTCTTTTACCAGCGATTTCTTTTCCTCTTTTTTCTTAACCATTTTGCAGTCAATAAAACAATTTCTTCTTTTTATAGAAGAAAGATGTATTTATAAATATTATGTATAATTCGGTTTACTGCATATCTCTCCGAATTACAGACATCAAAAATGCTGTTCGAAATTGGCATTTTTGGGGTGCTCAGAAATTTTTTAATTTCTGACAGATAGAAAATTGAATTTTCTATAATCATTTTAAATGTCTAGTTATTCTCTGCTTACCCTTCAGATAGGATTTATTTGATATAAATCCCTCGACTCTTGCTGTTTCCAAAGTAGCAAGCTTGGCTTTCAAGCCCGAGTCAATATTAGCTGATTTTAATGCTTTGGAGTATCCTTGCCCCTTCCACTCATTCATTTTTTTATCAATAATCTTCTTGTTCCCCTTCTTCTTGAGTTCTTCAAGTTCTTTCCTCTGCTTTTCCTGCTCTTTTCTTATCTTATCTAATATTTTTTTCTTTGCAGATTC
>JAPLYA010000128.1 GCA_026395775.1 Candidatus Pacearchaeota archaeon | reverse complement strand
AGAAACAGGAGATACGGTTATAAAAGAAGTAGGTCAAGAATTTAGCACAAGAGCTGCATTTCCAACAAGCCCAATAAAATGCAATTTCTCATTAGAATGTATTGAAGACTTAATAGGAGTGCCAGAATCTGGAGAACCAAGAAAATCCCCAGAACTCCACGCAACATATGTAATCCCGAAGATTCATTATGTAGATGCAAAGAGAGCTATTGAGAGTTGTTTGAATTAAAACCAAATTTCTTAATTAGTAAGCTTTAAAAAATCACTTAATTTAGCATTCTTAAGTCCCGATAGCTCAGACTTTCATTAAAAATGAAGGGAGCAGCAGGTAGAGCAACTGACTGTTACAAGTTAGCTACTTCGGTAGGCTCATTGAAATCAGTGGGTCAGAGGTTCGAGTCCTCTTCGGGACGTTTATATTCTCTGATTTTACTTAGTAAAAAGTAAACTATGTTAGCATACTTGAAAATCACAGCTGATTGGTTTTAAATTAACACCACCAACATAATTAATCCTTCTACAAAACATCAGTTAGTATCTATCTCTCAAGAGTTTATATCGGCAAAATTCCCCAACCCAATACTTAGAAGTTAATTTCTCACCTGTAGAAAACTCTATTAGCTCTTTCCAGGGGTACAATGCTCCTGGAAAAAATACCCTTTCTTTTAAATAACCCCCAACCTTCTTGCTTGCAGAATAATCTAAATTTTTAGTATTTTTCATGTTTAAGATTTTATTCGCAATAAAATTATTTAGCTGAGATGCGAAAAGCTCCCCAATTATATAGTTGTGATAATAAACAGGAGAAGAAACCAAATGAATTTTAGATGCCCAATCTGCCCTATCTCTTGAAAAATCAATTAGCTGATATTTTTTCACAATGCCCCACCACAGTTTGTTCAAATCCTGATTTGGATTTTTATAGAGTTGGTATTCAAAATTAACCATTACTTGACACCATCTTGAAAAAACAAGCTCACGCATTTGCAAACTCTTTTCTATCTTTTCTGATAGTTTTTCTAATTTTAGAGAATCAATTTTGCAGTATCTTTTTATAAAAGAAGCATTTTCGGAGTTTCTTCCAAAAAACTGGGCTATTGCCTCTGTTGTCAGAGTATGAGGAACATCTCGAATTAAAAAAGGCAACTTTTTATCTATGTACTCCCAATAAACACCATGCCCAAGCTCATGCAAAACAGTGTCCATCCAATGTTCGTTATTTTTAATATTCATAATAGAACGGATATCTCCCCCTCTATCCAAGTCAATACAATAGGCATGCTGATATTTACCTTTTCTCTCGTATAAATCACTTCTCGAGATAATCCCTGAAACATCAAGTCCGAGAGCTGAATAAAACTTTTCAGCTTTTTGCAAAATATCAGATTCATAGAGTTTATCTAAGTTAATCTCATAAATTTCGGGTGCTTCTTGGAAAAATAGGTTTTGATAATGCCATGGCTTTAAATCAACGGTTTTATACCTCTTCTTGAGAAAAGAGTCTATCTCACTTTTAATCTTGTTAAAAGATTTCTTTGTCAATTTATAAAGCTCCTCAAATAATTCAAATATCTCTTGTTTATTTTGCTCATTTGCTTCAAGAGAAAGTTCATAATAATTAGCGAACCCCAAGCTTTTAGCTAATTTATTCCTCAAATTAATCAATTCAATTAACTCGCTAGCAACCAGTTCTCCTTGTTTTTTGCTCGCTTCCCACGCCCCCTGTAACTTTTCTGAATCAGTCTCTTTTTTAAGAATTTCTTTAATCTCATTATCACTAACTTCCTTACCATTTACCCTCGCTCTGAATGTGTTAAACTTTTGCTCAATTGCAGTTGATTTTTCAAGTATCTGATTTATTAATTTTAAGTCTCCCTGATTTCCAAGATACGAGTTGTACAAAGCTCTTAGCTGTCTTTTTATGACATTCCCCCTCTGGCCAGATTGCATAAACTTCTTAACCTTATCAAAATTCTTAGGATTATTAAAAAATTTAGCTAACTCCTTCTGGCAAGTTTCATACTCATCATATTCTTCTTTTTTTCCAGTTGTAGAAGCATTCCAATAAGACAGCTGAAGCTTCTTATAGAGGGGTTTAATTGCACTAGTTTGCTCGTCCAAGAACTCTTGTATCTCGTCTTTCATCAAAAATCAAGTAAATCGGGTTATAAAAACTTTTCATCAGTCATATTAGGGAGAGGTTGGAGTAATATTTATTAACCTTACTTCCATAGTTATATCATGGATTTCGACAAAGTTGCAAAGTTAAGGCATTCAGTCAGGCATTTCTCAACAAGAAAAGTAGACTGGCGAGATATAATGAAAGCAATTGATCTAGCAAGACTAGCCCCTCTAGCTGGGAATATTCCAACACTAAAATTTTTAATTATATCAGACGAGGAGAAAATATCAAGATTAGCAGAGGCAAGCCAACAGGAATTTATATCAGAAGCAAGATTTGTTGTCGTAGTCTGCTCTACTCACGATCAATTAACAAGAAGCTATGACGAACGAGGCTTAAAATATTCAAAACAACAAGCAGGAGCTGCAATCCAAAACTTTCTTCTAAAACTAACAGAACTTGGTTTAGCAACCTGCTGGATAGGCGCATTTTCAGATGAAGAAGTAAAAAGAATCCTACAAATATCCGATGATGTTGAAGTCGAAGCTTTATTCCCAATTGGCTATGAACTTGGCAAAGGAAAACAAAAACCCAAGCCATTGTTAGAGCAGTGTGTTTATTTTAACACATGGAAAAACAAGTACATGGAACCCTGGAAAGATCCGAGAGGAAGTAAGACTTAATTCTCAATTATCATTTTTACCTCATAAATCTTTAAATACCACTTATATTTTCTTAAGTCATGGCAGTTGCAGAAGCAGAGGAAGATGAAAGAAATATTATTTTCCCAGGGCCGTTAAATTCTGATCAAGTACGCGACCTTGTTGTTTATTTGGCAAAAAATCTCCCAGGAAAATGCGAGATACAGCTTATGACACATAGAAGCGAACGCTTGGGGAATAAATATTCTGAACAGCCAGAAAAAGCAAAACAGCCTCTTGAAATAAGAGTAATAAGAGAAAGATTATCAGGAACAATCTCTAGAGATACTCCTATTAATTCAGCCAATATGGAATTTGATGTAGAACGTGCTTATGCTGCTGATTGCGAGAATCTTGTTTATACAGGAATATCTTTCCCAGGAACTCCCGGCTATGAACCAGGAGAATTAACATCAGACGATCCATCATTAATTGAAGACGCAAGGAAGCAGGTTGAAGATTATTTTTCTCCATAAGACTAAATTAGTTATTAACAGTTTTCAGAGATAAATTGTAAACTATTTCAGTATAAGGGTAATTGTTTCCTTGGTTTGAACTTCAATTAAAAAAATGTATCAAAAGTTTAGCAACTTACCAATAGAAATATCGGCAAAATCTTCGAGCACCGAGAAGATTGAGCTAGAAATTTCGAGCCGAACGATAGTGAGGCGAGCTATTTACCAACAAGATACTGTATACTAATCATCAGTTTCCTTATTAGCCAAATATCTCACCAATTCTAACAGCTTGTTTCTTTTCAGTTTCAGATTTATCCCAGCCATTTCTGCTGGTGTTTTTCCTTTCAATTGCTGATTTGGGTTCACAAAA
>JAPLYA010000026.1 GCA_026395775.1 Candidatus Pacearchaeota archaeon | reverse complement strand
TCTTCTGCCTCTCTTCCCGCCTTTAGCTTTAGGCCCGCCTCTTGCTATTCTTGTTAAATCAGTTATACTTATTATTTTCATTCCTTCCTTGGATAATGATCTGACAGCAGCATGTGCCCCCGGTCCAGGGCCTGTGCTGCCCGTACTTGCTCTTATCTTGACATATAAGCTTGTTATCCCAACATCTTTTGCGATTTCAGCAGCCCTCTTGGCTGCAAACATTGCGACAGTTGGATTGGCCTTTAATCTGTCCTGTTTAGTAACCATCCCCCCCGAAATTCTTGCAACACTTGCTCCTGACAAGTCAGTTATATGTATAATTGTATTATTAAAAGAAGTATAAATGTGCGCTATTCCTTCTCTATCTTTACTCTCCATCTTGCACTTCCCCCATTTTCATTTCCTTATTTTCATTTGGTTTAACAATTTTTCTAACAATTAAAACTTTTATCTTGTCTTCCTCATCCACTGCTATTATTCTTCCAGGGACATTTATCCTCCTGTCATTAATTGCCACATGTTTATGAGTAATCATTTGTCTTGCGTCCTTTGGTCTGTAACCTTTTGCAATAATAATACTCTGCAGTCTTCTTTTTAGCCAGTCTTCTTTATTTAATGCAAGAACTCCAGCAATATTCTCAACATTAAAGCCTTGTTTGTTTAATTTCTTCAAAAGTTCTTCTTGTTTTTCTTTTTCAGCTGTAATAAGATTTTTTGCTTGCCTTCTTATTTTTGCTATCGCAAACTCCGCTCTCCAAATCTCTCTTTTATTCTTTAATCCGTATTTTTCAAGAAGTTTGTTTTCCTCTTCTATTCTAAATTTATCATACATCTTTCTTGGCTTGCCATAATCTTTTTTCTTTCGAATCATTTTCCTGTTTCTCCTTTAGCTTTTCTTCTTACTCCGAGTGTTTTATTCTTTCTAAAATGACTTTTAGTTCTCTGTCCTCTTACCGGTTGCCCTAGAATATGCCGCACTCCCTTGTAGCTTTTTATCTTCTTAAGTTTTTTTATCTCCAACTCGTGTTTCAAATCCAAATCGCTTGTAATTAAATGATGGTTTTCTCCTGTTTCCAGCTCTTTTTTTCTGTTGAATAAAAATATAGGCAATTCAGGATTTTTTGCAAATTTAGAAATATCTTCTATCTCTTTTTCAGATAATTCTTGAATTTTTTTGTTTTTGTCTATGCCAAGTTTATAACATATGGCATTTGAAAAACTCCAAGAAATCCCCTTTATTCTTGTTAGGGCAGAATAAACTTTTTTTTCAGCGGGCAAATCTGTAGATAAAATTCTAATTAAGTTTTCTTCTTTTCTTACTTTTTCTTTAATTGCTTTTTCTTCTGCCATATTATTTGATTTTAAAACCAAGAAATTCTTCTTGAATTTTCTTTGGGCAAAAAATTTGTAAATTTTTTATTTTACAAATAAATTTTGTCTTTGCTCTGTTGTCAGCTCTTCAACTATTCTTTTCTCTATTGCCTTTTTAGGATCTGGCAGGCTGGGCAGTCTTTTCTTCATTTCTTCAAAGCTTTCGAATTCTTTTTCTTCCCTGGCTTTCAAGATTTCTCCTGTGTGCTTTTTTCCAAATCCCGGCAAGAGTTCAAGCTGATGAACTCTCGTGTTTACAGCATCTGCCTTATTAAAAAACTCAACAAATTCTTTTTCTCTCTCTTCCAAGCTGGTTTTTATGAAATCGGCAAGCTGAATTTTTGCACTTTCAGTAAGCTTATCTTTTGGGAGTTTTCCAAATATATAGTATATCTTGTCTCGTTTACCTTCGCCTATATAAACCTTTTCTTTTGGCTCTAGCTTAATTCCTCTTCTTGGAACTAACTGTAATAATGTTAGGCCCCTAATGCCTAGAGCTTGCGCGATAGGCATCATCTTGCCCTCTAGAGGATAGCCGTATGGCAAATAATCTAGTATGATTGCATATTCTTCTTTTTCCATTTTCCTAGTATTTCTTAACAACCTCTAGAATTTTGTTAATTTCTTCTTCGTCTAGGCTTACATCGACAAATATCTTATTTATATCGCTGGAATCTTGAGGCATTAAATCAATAATTTTAGCTACATCTGCTTCTTTTACTTTAGATAATCCAAGCTCCTGAAGTTCATTCTTTAATTTTTCAGCTTCTTTGTATTTTATTTTCTCAAATTTCTTGACAAAATCCATGCTTTCAGCTAGCTCCCTTGCTTCAACAAGGCTTAAAGGCGTCATTTCTAATATTGTCATCTTAAATATCCTTGGATGTCAGAAATTCTTTTTGTATTGAATTTCTGAGCACTGTCAAGAACTAAAGTTCTTGAAGGTTTAATAGGCAAAAAACTTATCAAAATTTTTTTCATTTTTTATCTACAATCTTTCTTAGATGTACTGGCTTGATTATAAACCTTTTCTCCTCATTGAAATCCTGCAATACTATCTTGTAAGCATTTCCTTGCTTGCCTTCGATAGTTCCTGTTCGCCCTTCCATCCTTATTGGAAAGCTTAATTTTTCAGAAAGATTTCTAATCAAAGCTACTTTATCTCCCACTTTCAAATTTCTATACAGCTCACTTAATTTCACTTTTCCTCGTGTTCTTATTTTTTTTGATTTCATCTTAAAAATTCTCTAATTTTTAATGAGACAGAAAATTTAAATTTTCTGTATGTTATTTTAGTATTATTTTTTCTGTCTTGCTGTTCTTCTGTCATGTTCTGCTTCATGCAGCAGTTTTTCTAAAACCTCAGCTGTTGCTGCAAAGAGATTATAGTCACTTGCTTCTGCATTGTATCTTTTTCCCGCAGTCATCAATCCTTGAACTTCATGGAGGAAAACTTTTCCATGTTCTGACTTTTTAAGTCTCAATCTTATCTCCTCAAACTGAATTTTCTCCTGAATCTTATGCTGATAGTTTTTTATTAAGTTGTCTACTATTGCCTCCTCAGCTATCTCTAGCTCGAAATCACTTAATATTATTTTCCCTTCAGCCATATTAAACCAGTGTTCCTATAGAAAAAACATAAAAATCACATTTAAAAACCCTTTGCTTTTGATTTTTATGTTTTTTGGTTCTGTAAAGTTAACAGGTGATAAAACCCTAATTTACAGACGATAAAGTTGGTTATACGAACTTTTAATTAAAAATCAATAAATCCGACGATAAAATCAGTCATCACCTTTTAAATTAACACAAGCTGTTTTTTAGGGTTGATTTCTAACTTGGTTCTTTTGGTAAATACTAAGCTATTTTAGCATACTTGGTATTTGTTTTCATAAGCTTGGAAATTGGGTTTAATTAACTAATGAACCCCTGCCGCCCCCGCGACCAAATAGTTTACTTTTTACCTCTCAATCTAAGAAACCGAATCAGCAGCTAGGCTTGAAATTCTTGTCCTGAACGCTCTTTTGCAAGTCCTCGTTAACCAATCCTTGCATTAAATCTCCTTTTTCTCTCGCATTAGTCATATTGTCCATTATTGCTTTAAACATTTTTGGCCCCCAAACACCATGCCCGCACCTGTCGCAAACATCTACAGCTCGGTTATCTTCTATGCTCCTGCAACAATAAACACACTTCTTCATTATTTACACCTTTTTTCTTGCTGTTATTTTTTAATTTCAGAAGTTTTTAAACTTATCTATCCCTAGATTTAAAATAATCAGTTGTTAAATGCTAAATCCGTTTTGTTTACTTTTTAATTGTGCGGCTGGTTTAAAAAACCTTGAACCCCCACCACAAGTAAACTAAAATAGTTTCAATTTAATTCTCAAGAATAATAAATGGTTTTTCTTTTATCAATAAATTCATTCATCAACCAAATCAATTTTCTCTAAATCTAAAGTTAATCCAGCAACTTCCCCATCATACTCCTCAACTTTTAATCCAGCATTCAGCATTCTTCTTCTAACTTCGTGATAATCAGATAGTATCTCGCTAATTCTAGCAGGACAATCCATTTCAAAAATAATCTCTCCAAGTGCAATTATCCTCACCTTATCTCTTTCAAGCATTTCAACCTCAGTTCTCAATGATTCTAAAACCAAATGTTCCATTTCATATTTTAATCTTCTCTTTTGCAAATTATTTAAATATTCATCATTCATTTTATTCATACCTCAAAGCA
>JAPLYA010000023.1 GCA_026395775.1 Candidatus Pacearchaeota archaeon | reverse complement strand
GAAATGAAAGGAATAACAATAATGTTGCTGGTTATGGTATTAAGCTTTTTTATAGCGGGGCTTTGGGGTGTTCCTGCTGTGAAAAGCGTAATCAAAGCTATTCTCGATCCGACCGCTGGGAGTTTATTAAATTGGAACAAGCTTGTTGGGATGATAGTTATTGTTTTTGTAATAACTTTAATAACAACACTAATCCAGAAATACGCCACCGATCAAGAAGCCCTCAAGAAACTAAGAGAAGAGCAAAAAATTTTACAGCAAGAAATGAAAAAATATAGGGATAATCCAGCAAAAATGCTTGAATTTCAGAAAAAACAACTGGAGTTTATCCCAAAAACATTTGACCTAACCTCAAGAAGCTTGATTTATACTGTTGTGCCAATTGTTTTATTTTTTAGATGGTTCTATGAATATTTCACAAGCTACAAGTTTTTTGGTTTTTTGAGCTGGTTCTGGTTTTATCTAATTTTAAGCATAATCTGTAGCTCTATTTTAAGAAAGGTTATGAAAGTTGCTTAAATCCTATTTTTGTCAGATAAAATTTTAACTAGTAATTTTCCGTAGAGCAGGATGCATATCAACAGCATGCTGTTGTGCTATATTCTGATAGAACTGGTACATAATCATTACCGCAAGCAAAATAGCCGTTCCCGAAGTTAATGCTCCAAGCAAGTCTGCAACTGCCGCTAGCAATCCAACACCAGCCCCACCCATTATTGTTAACGGCATTATATATCTGGATAAAACCGCTTCAAGAACTCTTTCATCTTTTCTAAATCCTGGAATCTGCAAGCCAGAAGATAACAAGTTTTTAGCTTGGCTTTCAGCATCCATGCCAGAAGTTTTAACCCAGAATAGTGCAAATACAGTTGAAAGAATAACATAAAACAAAATATTGCCTAGAGCTTTCAGCAAGAAAATTGATTGAAAGCTTCCTGTGATAACAGATTCTAGAAGATTAAATGGAGAAATCCAGAAAGCTAATCCCGCCACAGCTTGTCCTTGTGAAAATGTTCCTAAAAATGTTGGATGCCCCAGCCATGTTTCGAACAAGCCAGCTACAAGTTGCAGATTCGCAGCCAAAGCCGCAGCCAATATAACGGGCATATTAGAGGTATAAAAAAATGATAAAGGCCATTTCATTCCATAGCCTCGCAATCTATCAAAAGATAGCGGCACTTCAACTTTCAGTGACTGTCCCCAGACTACAATCAAAAAAACAAAAATAGTGACAAGAATAACTGCAATTGCTTTTAGAGCCGCTGTTGAATCTTGGTTTATTACAGCTTGGATAATAACAAGTAACTTACCAACACAAGGAGTTCCAGCAAAATCT
The DNA here is from genome assembly GCA_026395775.1 of Candidatus Pacearchaeota archaeon. GTDB lineage: Archaea > Nanobdellota > Nanobdellia > Pacearchaeales > GW2011-AR1 > JAPLYA01. The sequence goes on along the minus strand of JAPLYA010000023.1, from coordinate 6,247 downwards.
AACAAGCAGTTTGTTCCTTGAGTTCCGATGAACTGGAAAAATCCGGTAAATAATCTCCAACCGATTCCAGCAACAATAAACAAGCTTACTCCTGAGCCAAATCCCCATTTGTGAACTAGATCATCCATAAAAACAATAGCCAAGCCTCCAAAAATCAACTGGATTATCAAAATCCAATTGCCCATTCCCCCTAAAGCAGGATCAGGAGCAAGTCCTTTCATTAGGACATAAACCATTGCTTCAAATATAATAAAAAAGTATACAGCTATCTTTTGCAGTCCTTGAAAATATTTTTTACCTTCTTCTGTTCTTAAATCTATATTTAATATCTTGCTTCCAACCAACAATTGCAAGATAATAGATGCCATGACGATTGGTCCTATTCCTAGGCTGATTATAGAACCGAAGTCGGTTCCCATAATTATTGCCAGATATTCAAATCTGCTCAAGGAATTTTTTTCTAACCCAAATAAAGTTATGTTTGCAAGAATAAAAAAAGCAACTAGAACAATTATAGTCCATTTTAGCTTTACATTAAAGCTAAGCTTTTTTTCTTTAGGGCTTTTAACTTCAGGTAAGTTTTTCAGTATATTTGTCCAATTCATTTTATATTAAATCAAGAAAATTTAGCTTTATAAAGTTTAATTAGTCTCATTTTATCATTAAAGTATCGATTCATTGTTAATAATTAACCTTGTTTTGTTTATCTGTTAATTGGTGCAAACAATTTTCCCTGCGGTCAAATAGTTTTTCTTTTAACTCTCTTTAGATTTTTCTTCTTTCTTTTTTTGCAGTAGAACAGCCTTTCCCCTAGCTTTCTCAATTTTTTCTTTTGCTTGTTTTGAGAATGACTCTGCTTTTACAGTTACTGCATTTTTGATTTCTCCGTCGCCAAGAATCTTTCCTTGAAATACAAGTTCTTTTACACCCATTGATTGAATGTCTCCCACATTAATCCAGCTTCCCTTGAATCTTGCTGTTTTTCTGCTTGTTATTCCTTGCTTACCAAAATAATCTTTCATGTATCTGTTTAAGAAAGAAGCTTTATGTCCTGCTTTTTTGCCTGTTCCAGCCATGCCCATTCCCCCCCGATTCCCTTTTCCTTTTGCTTTCTTTGCATTTCTTCCGTGCATTCTGCTGCCTCTGAATCTTGAGCTTTTCTTTCTTTTCTTTAGTTTCATTTTACAACATTCTCCTAATTAAATCATTAATTTTATCTTTGTGGTTTCCAAGAACACCCCTTGGATAATGAACCTTGGCTTTTATTCCTCCACGAGGTGGATGTAATCTAAAAAAATTTGTTTTCTTGCCTTTTCCTCGTTTTTCTTGAAGTTCTTTTAATGTTGCTTCATCAATTTTTCCATAGGCAACAAAACTTTCAACTTTATTGATCATCCCAAGTATTTCTGGTTTTTCTTCAACTACAATACAAGAATATTTTCTTCCTAGCTTTAATCTTTTGAATGTTTCATTTATATCTCTGTCTAAACCCACAATTCCTTTTATTCTTATTACTGCTATCATGCTGCTTGTTCTCCTGAAAGTTTATAATATCTTTTCAAACATGGTTCAATTAGTAATCTCTGTAATCTTACAGGACAATTTGGTGCATTGTTTAATTTTAATAATTCTGCAATTCTTGTATAAGCTAAATTTCTGATATATGCTACATAATTTTCAGCATCTTCTGAGGTCATTATTCCGGCTCTTTGTATGTCTAAAGCATCTTTTAAAGAAACTAATGCCCTGCCAACTTTCTCAATTACTCTTCTTGGATTCATTTTAACTTCCCCAAAGCATCCATGCATGCCTTGGCAAGATTTATTGTTGTTCTCGTCTGGCCGAAAACCTTGCTATAAATATCTTTTATGCCTGCAAGTCTCAATATTTTTTTGCATTCGTCTCCTATTACTAATCCTGTTCCTTGAGGAGCAGGCAATAGAATAATTTTAACACTAGAACATTTTCCCTCTACCCTAAATGGAATGCTATGTAACTCATTGCAAGAACAATCAAAACTTCCGCATCCTCTTTTTATCTTTATAACATTAACTTTGGCTTTTCTCGCTGCTTTTTCCCTAGCTGGCAAGGTTTCTTTTGCTTTTCCCAATCCCAAACCAACATGCCCGTTCTCATCTCCAACAACCGATAAGCAAGAAAAGGTAGGAATATTTCCCTCTGCTGATTTTCTCTGGGTTTGCCTCCACACTCTTCTTTTGCCCCCCCCAAATTTACCCTTTGATTGACCTATGTTAAGCAGGTCAGATTTTATTGGGATTAGAGAATCAACAATTTCAGCTTCCAGAATCTTATATTTTTCAATAACCTCATCTATACTTTTTATCTTCCCTTCTTTGACTAGCTTTCCTAAGCCCGTCTTTGGGAGCCAGGAAGAAGTATCTACTTTAGTTTCAACTGCTCCTCTTGCTTTCTCTATGTTTTTTTCTTGTTTTTTTGCCATTTTATACAAATTTTTTATCTATTGCAGATTTAATTTTATCAAACTCTAAACTTTTTTTCATATGTCTGCCCCTTATCCTGTTTTCATCTGGGAAAATTTTGGAATCTGCTTTTATTTTTAATCCAGAGTCAATTAATCCTTTTAAAAAAGCATAAACTTTTGATTTTTTAATGTTTCTAGTCATACCCAAATCTAAAATTCCTTGTTTTTGATTTTTATCAAGCATCTTTTTTCCTAAAAGATAACCTGTTAAGTATGATGCTGGCAAAGATTTTAAACTTCCAATCATGCTTTTTGGCCAGTTATATTCTAAAAGCTCCTTGGAAGTTAATCCAAGCCCTACATAATCTAAGGCTTGTGAACTTTTTACCAATTGCCCTATAATATACTTGTTTGTTTTTCTGAAAACAATCCTTGATTCGCTTTTAAGCAAGTTCAATCTGGAGTTATAGTCTGTTTTTCCTTCTCTCCTTCTTCTTTTCCTTACAGTTATTGATTTGCTCATCTTGCTCTCCTTATTTTTCTCATCTTAATAATATAATTTTTCTTATCTCTCTTTATCTTCTTCCTTACGCTGCCAGCTCTTCTTCTTCCTCTTGGTTCATTAGCTCTTCTTCCCTTTACTTCTTTTATTCTTATTACCCCTTGAGTTAGTAATTCTCTTATATCCTGCCTAGTAATTGCTTGTTTTATCTCAACTAGGGAGCTATTATCTAAAATAACTCTCTCTGCTCCTACCCCCAGCGTTCTTGCAATTAGCTTTTTTTTCTTTGAAAGATTCATTTTGCCACCTCTATTCCAAGTTCCTTAAGTTTAGTTTCAATCTCTTGCCTTTTCTTCTTGCCCAATTTGGCAATTATTGCAATATTTTCTTTTTTTATTGATTTCAAATCATTGAAATTATTCACTCTAAATGGAATCTTGCCTTTTATTTTGTTTCTTTCCATCTTTGCTTTTCTGAATCCAATTTTAACTTTAACTGCTTTCCCTCTTGTGCTTTCTCTTGTTTTATTATGCTTCCCTCTGGCTCTTCTCCAAGTCTGCTTTTTCTTGTTTCTCTTGCCAAGTCTTATTTTTTTATTGCCCCGAACTCTTAAAAATTTCTTGTCTTTCATTTTCTTTTGCCTTTCTCCTTATCAGTAATATAAATACCATCTTGAAAAACTCTTTTGTCTTTATTGCGGATTTTAGTTGCACTTTCAATATTTGCAGCTGTTTGTCCTGCCTTTTCTTTGTCAGAACTTTCAATTGTTATGAACTCTTTATCAACTTTAACATTAACCTCTTCCAAAATTTTTGCTTTTCTCTCCTTGACTTCTCCAAGGAAATTTTTAATCACAAGTTCTTGCCCTTTGACAGTCACAGTCATTGGAAAATGAACTGAACATACTTGCATTTTGTAAACATATTTTTTTCCTAGCCCTGAGATGATATTTCTTATATGGGCTAAAGAAGTTTTAATCAATTTTTTGTTTTTCTTGTTTAAAACAGCTGAAAAAATTATTTTCTTCCCATCCAGCTTAAAAGGATAGGCTAAAGCTTTCTCAATTTTTTCATTTCCCTTGCTTATCTTTATTTTTTTCCCTGATGCTTCTACTTCCAGTTCAGAAGGAATTTCAATTTCTTCAGAAATCATTTTATTCTCCATTTTCAATAAAAATAAGCTATTAAGCTCCCCCCTATCTTCTCCTTTAAAGCTTCTTCTTGGGTCATTATGCCTTTACTTGTCGAGATTAATAAAATTCCAAAATCTCTTGCTGGCATGTATCTTCTTAAATATTTTTCAATATCTGTACTTTTAACATTAAATCTTGGTTTGATGGCTTGGCAATTACTTAACTTTTTAATTTCTATTCTAACCTTGCCTTTATCTTTTTTAAAGTCAATATAATCATTTTTCTTCGCAATCTCCAAAACTCGAATTAAAAATTCAGATATTCTGGATACTTCTAACTCTTTTCTGCCTGCTTTCTTGACATTCATCATCATATTTAAGCAATCTGCTGTTATATCTTGTGACATTTTTCTTATGAATATTTTTTAAATCCTATCTCCGTGGCAATCTCTCTGAAGCATTGCCTGCATAAATTTAATCCATATGAAGATAAATGGGCGCCTATTCTCCCGCATTTCTCGCATGGCTTTTTAGCTATCCCCGTCTTCCTTTCTTTTGGCTTATTATGCTTTAAAAACTTTGCCAGTTTGGCTGGTTTGTTCTGCAGTTGTTTTGTTATTTTTCTCCAATCACTAACTGTCATCTTTCCCGTTTCTCCTTAATTTTTGCTAAAACTTTTATCCCTAGTTTGTTTAAATATTCAATTATTTCTTCTTTAGTTACTCGCTGTCTTTTTGGAATCTTGCCCGATTTTACTTTTTTTCTTCCTACTCGTTTTCCAGCTCTACAAAAGCTTACACTTACTTCTAGTCCCAACATTCCAAGATCTCTCTGATAGGCCATTCCCGGGATCTCGATATACTCTTTTATTCCAAAAGAAAAGCTTTCTCCTGAAATCTGTTTTTCTTTAATCTGATTGTCTATGCTTGCAAGTAATCTTCTCAGCAATTGAATTGCTTTTTCTCCTCTCAAAGTTATCATCGCTCCAACTTCAAGTCCAGGACGAACACCAAGTGAAGGAATTCTTTTATTACTTCTGCAAACCCTCGCTTTTCTTTCAGTTATTCTCTCAATTAGCTTTTGCCCCCTCTCAAGATTCTGTGCTGTTCCACCTACACTTAAAACAACTTTCTCAATTTTCACTTCTCGCATTGGATTGGTTTTCATTTTATTACAATAACATTCTCTTGTCTTGCATTTATTTTTTCATCTTTTAATTTAATAATCAAGTCTTCCCCTTGTATTTTTTCAACAGTTCCTTGTTCTCCAAGGTGCTTCCCCTTTATGAATAAAATATTACATTTTTCTTTGAAAGCCAAGATTTCTATTTTTTTATCCTTGGAAATAATAATAGAATCTCCAACATTTGTCTTTTCTTTTGTGATTATATTGCTTCCATCATTCAAATTTAGCTGAACCTTGCCAGCAAGAATTTTCTTTCCAATAATTTTTGCTATTTTCTCACTTTTGCCTGGCTCAAAACTGAATTTTTTATTTTTTAACACAGTTTTGAAGCTTTTTTCTCCTACAATTAAAGTATCAAATAATCTGACTGGATATTTTTCATCTTTTATCACTTTCTCATTTAACTTAAGATTTCTAGAAGTTAAAATTGCCTTGACTTCTTTCCTTGTTTTAGCTAGTTTTAAGATATCTCTAAGTACAATTATCAAAGGAATTGTTTGACCAAAACCATCTCTAGCTCCAGTTATATAAGTTGTTCCTTTCTTTTGCAATGGCCAGGTTTTTGGCATACTATTTCTTTTCAGATGCATGTTAAATTTCTCCGAAACCGCGAAAATGAAATTTTCGGGGCCCAGAAAAGTAAAAGCTTTTCTTTGGTTTAATAGCTTGAAAAATTTTATTTTTCATGATGTTGTTTGATCTCCTTGTTTTCTTTAACTGGTGATTTAATTTCTTTCTTTTCTGTTTTTATTTTTCCCATTCTCAACTTGTCTTCAACAAGCTCCAAAATTTGTATCTTGCTTGGATTAAAATAAACATTTATTTTTGTTCCATCTTTCTTTTGTCTTTGCAAGCTCTCTATTGTCAATCTTAATCTTTTTAAATTTACACCAGAAACTTTTCCTGTTTTTCCTTTGAACTTGCCTCTTACAACTTTAACATTATCCCCTTTTCTTACAACAATGCTTCTTTTTCCCAGCTTCTTT
>JAPLYA010000121.1 GCA_026395775.1 Candidatus Pacearchaeota archaeon | reverse complement strand
AAAAGGCAAAGCAAATAAAATAATTGCAAGTCAGGGAGCTAAAAAATAAAATGGCTGAAAAAAAGAAATTTTTCCAAGTTGATCTGCCTTTAGTAGATCAAAAAGCAGAACTTTTAGCTTATCATGAAGAAAACCTAGCAGGAAGAACAATAAAACTTGACTTAACTAGAAAATTAAGAGGAAAAAGCCTCGAGATAACTTTTGCATTAAAAAGCGAAAATGAAAAAATTATAGCTGTTCCAAAAAGATTGCTTTTGCTTGGCTACTTCATCAGAAGAGCAGTAAGAAAAGGGATAGATTATGTTGAAGATTCATTTAAAGCAAACTGCAAAGATGCAGAGTTAATAATAAAACCATTTTTAATAGCAAGAAAAAAAGTTTCAAGAGCAATTAGAAACGCTCTGAGAGTTAAAGCCAAAGAAGCAATTCTTGAGACTATAAAAAATCTTTCCTATGAAGAATTATTTTCGGAAATCTTGCAAGGTAAATTCCAGAGGAATTTGCTTGTAGTTCTAAAGAAGGTTTATCCTCTGGCCTTATGCGAGATTAGAGACATAGTTGTTCTAAAATCTCAAGAAAAAGTAAAAGTTGAGAAAGTTACAGAAGCTAAAGAAGAAAAATAAGATTGATTCTTAACCTTCGGAGTTAAAAATAAAACTATTTTAGTATACTTGACTAGCAAGCGAGCATTTTTTAAACCAAAAATTATCCCAATTAAAGAATATGTAAAATCAGTTTTGTATTTAATTCTGTTAATAAAAATCAGCGAAATCTCCAAACACAGAGGAGATTGAGCCAAGCAGATTTGTAAGACAAAAATTTAAATTTTAATCAACGAGCGAGTCTGCGAGTTAGAAATTTCGAGCCCGAATTTATGAGGGCGAACTATAATTTACTTCTCAAAAATTCAATGTAGAAACCTTTAAAAACCACTAAGGAGAAAGCATATTATGGCTAATGGCATTGAAAGACCACTTGATTTGCTGAACAGCAGCAAAGGAAAAGAAATCTTAGTGCAGTTGAAAAACGAAAAGCAAATGGTAGGAACTTTGCTTGCATTTGACATACATGTCAACATCGTTTTAGACAACGCAAAAGAAATGGCTAATGGAGAAGTAAAGAGAAGTATAGGCCTAACCTTTTTAAGAGGCGATACAATTATCTTTATCTCGCCAGCATCAAGTGTGGAGAAAAAGTAAGCGTTTCCCGTGTTTAATTTCGCCTGGAATATGCTTCTAGGTTTTTGTTTCTAGCTTATGCTCTAAATTTGAGAATTAATTATTGATAAAAGAAAACTATTTCATTATGGGTGATAATTGTTGTTGGTTGTTTAATTAAGCTTTAAATCAATTAAAAGATTTACAAAAGAATTTAGTTATTAACTCTAAATCTCAACTTCCAGAAAATTTTTTATAATTTCAAAATTTTCTGGCCCGTTGGAAATATTTCTTAGATTTCCAAGGCCATCAAATCTTCAGCCAGCTCTGTATTCTTGAAAATCTTTCTTGCTTCATTCAAAAGAATTTTTTCTCTGTTTTCATATCTCTGGCTTATATGAGTTAAAATTAATTTTTCAACCTTAGCTTTTTTAGCTGTCTCAGCAGCCTGTTTAGCTGTCAAATGCTTGTAATCTTTAGCAAGTTCAGCTTCATTTTCAGTATAAGTTGCTTCTGAAATCAACAAGTCAGCATCTTTAGCTATTTCAACCATATTTTTATTTTCAGCTGTGTCAAAAATAAAACTTATCTTCCTTCCTTTCTCAGAATAAGTTAAATTTTTAGCCAAAATCTTTTTATTGTTCCAGACAACATCCTTACCTTTGGCCAGCTCTCCAACCAGCTTTCCATTAATCTTCAATTTTTCAAGTTTTTTCTTATCTATTCGAATTTTATCTTTTTCTATAAAAGAATAAGCTAAACAAGCAGTTCCATGAATCATTGGCAAAGCTTCAATTACAAAATCCTTATTCTCAAATATCTTTCCTTCTTTTTCAAAAACTTCATAATCAATTTTTCCCTTAAAGACAAATAACTGAAACATTAAATCAATGAAATGTCTTGTGCCTTTAGGAACATAAATTTCCAGCTTTCTATTATAGCCATTTAAAGCTAAAGTCTGCAATAATCCAGGCAAGCCAAGAACATGATCTCCATGCCAATGGGTAATCAACAATTTTGTCAGTTTGCAAGGGTTAATTTCAGCTTTTCTAAATTGCCTTTGTGTTCCTTCTCCGCAATCAACAAGAATATTCTCATCTTTGTAGCTAAGTAAAATTGCAGTATGATTCCTTTTAGCAGTGGGTATTGCTTGAGATGTTCCTAAAAATGTAATTGGTATTTTCATAATAATAAAAATTTTCCTCCATGTTTGAAATTTTTAATAGTTTGAAAATTGTAAATTTTCATAATTAGAATAAGAATAGTTAGTTTATAAATTATTATCCCAGTTTCAAAATTTATTTAACTCTGAATTGTTAATGTAAAAAATCTTTAGCCGCAGGAATGATTGTTGTTGGTTAAATTAAACCAACCATGCCCATTTCAAGGATACAAAGAAGATTTCCACCTTAACAACAAATATCCGCGAGATAAACGAGCAAGAGGAAAAAACTTTCAATTTCAAATTTAAAATGGGATACTAAATTGAAAACTTTTTGAGTTTATTGAGTTAGAAATTCAGAGCCGAACGAAAGTGAGGAAAACAACTTGCTCTTGCTATTTAAAATTTAATAATCTCCAAGAGCAAATTGTTTTGGCGAGCATTAGTCATCATCAACCAAAATCATTAATAGCATAATTTTATATATGGTTTTTTCTCACTATATACATGGCTCGCACAGAGACTCGTTAGTCCTTAAAAATAGCAAGTCTCTATGCTCGGCTCCTGTAGCTCAGCCTGGACAGAGCACCAGCCTTCTAAGTTGGGGGTCGCAGGTTCAACTCCTGTCGGGAGCGTTTTTCAGTAAAAAGAGAAAGGGTCTAGCTTACCATATAAGATGAGCTGCCTTTCTCTTATGTCAAGGAACATCTAAAACCACATCCTAAAGGACGTGGTAGTTCCTTGAACATCCTAAAAACTTCGTTAGTCCAAGTTTTTTTGATTTAATGAATTGAACGAATCAGATCCTGTTAAAAAGGCATTGATTAGAGCAATTGGCACATTGTAGAAAGATGCTTTTCTGGAAGAAATGTAAAGAAAAGCCTTATTCCAAAACAGCTTATTCAAAAGTGTGGGCTAAACAACTCTTAGATTTATAATCTCCCAGATTGATGGAAAATGCTATATGTTTTAACGCCTTCGGAAGAAATTCAGATTATAGCAATTATTCTTGATTGGATGAATCATAAAGATTATGAAAAATTATTTAAGTTCTAATAAATAATAAAATGAAAATAGTAACAAAATACTATAATAAAGGGGGAAAATTGAAGATTCTCAGAGATAAAAATGATGAAATTGTCTCAAGAATAAGGTTGAAGAAATTAAAAAATGGAAAAGAATTTCCTTGCTGCGATTTCAATGGAAAATGCACAAATATTGCATATGCTAAAGCTTATCCATTTGCAATGAAGAATAGCAAGAAAAAGGCTGGAGCTATCTTTGTAGAAAACATTATTTTGAATAACAAAAAAGATTGAAATGGAAACTTCCAGCCCGTTTAAAAATTGAATGGTAATTGGTTATTAATTCTAGGAAGAATGTTTTCAAAAACCTTTTTAAATCCCTGTTGAGTAGTATAATCATGCAAAAAGAGGAGAATTATTTCAAAACAAATATTCCTGGATTTGACGAATTAACAGGAGAAGGAATTCCAATTGGAACAGCAATACTGGTTGAAGGCGGACCGGGTTCTGGAAAAACAATTTTCTGCCTAAATCTTGCAATGAATGCCTGCAAAAGAGGAAAGAAAGTTTTGTATATGAGCTTTGAAGAGCCAGAATACAGATTAAGAAGCCATATATCAAAATTCGGCTGGGACACCAAAGAATATGAAAAAAAAAGCTTATTAATGATAAAAAGATTTAATGCCCTAGATATAGCAAGAAGCGTAGAGGCTTTGTTGTCGGAAGCAAAAAAAGAACTGTTAATTGAAGTTCAGCCTGTTTTAATTCCAAAAGATTTCAAGCCAGATATTGTTCTAATTGATTCATTATCATCCATAGCTTCAGCATTCTCAGGAGAAGAATCAAGATTCAGAGTTTATATGGAACAGTTATTCAGATATCTAGAAAGCAATGAAATAACTTCTTTTCTGATTAGAGAAACCTCTAATCCTAATCATGTAGGAACTAGCTTTGTGGAGAGAGCAGAAGCTGTTTCCTTTTTGTCAGATGGAATCATCCCCATTTACAATGTTTTCTATGACAATGGAAAAAGAGGTCGAGCAATTGAGGTTGTCAAAATGAGAGGAACTAACATCAAACGAGCCGTTGTAGAAGCTGATATTATTCCAAAAAAAGGTTTTGTTGTCTATCCTAATAAAGCCCTAAAAGGAAAATATATTTTAACTTAATTCTTTGGTAAAAATAAAACTAATTTTGTAAACTTTTTAATTGTGTTTAGCTTGGGTATTATTCTCCAAACCAATCGGCTCTAACTTCATAGCATGCTGAAATAGTTTATTTTTTATTTATTGTAATACCCCACAGCTTGCTGTGGGGAAGTGGTGGTTCGGTGTCCAGAGCTTGCTCTGGGGTTAATACCCGTTTATTTCTCAGCCCCTCATTAGTATTATAGTAGTATATAATATTATAATTTTTAAATATTATATAGTTAGATTTAAATACTACTTTTTCTAATTAAAATTAGAAAAAGAGAACTTATGAGAAAGACAACTAGCCTAAAGGTAGACGAAGAATTATGGAAGAAAGTTAAAATCACTTGTATTCTCAAAGGGATAGATATTTCAGATTATCTCGAAGAGCTCATAAAAAAAGACCTGTCCAAGAAAGAGATAAAAAATGAAAAGTAAAAAATCACAAATAAGACTATTAAGTCTGATAATTTTAATTTCAATCTTATTAGTTCTAGTTGCCTATGCCGCCATATACACAATAACAAATCTCTCAACCTCAGCAACTTTAAACAATGTAAAATGTGAAGCTGGTGGTCAATATTGTCATCTTTCTGTGAATGATTCAAGTTTGATAGTTTATCTGCCGTTTGATGTTAAGAATAATTCTGCAATAGAATATAACTGGGGATTAGATGGAATAGATTACACTTGGAATTCTTCATCTCTTCAGAATATGACAGGAAAATATGGCGGTTCTTATCAAGGCAATGGGGCAACAAGTTATATGGCAAGAAAATCAACAGCAGCAATAAATCCTGCAAAAATAACAGTATCTACATGGGTTAAACCGTTTAGTGCTGGTGTAGAAGATGGAATTGTAGCTCAATGGACAACTGGAAGCACAGGTTGGATGATATTTAGAACTAGTACGACACAATTAAGCTTTTATATTAATGGGGCTCATTGGGCATTTAATTGTGGAACTACAGGAGTATGGTCTATGGCAACTGCAACCTATAATGGTTCAAATGTTTATGTTTATTGCAATGGTGCATGGGATGGAAATGCAAATGCTTATACAACAGCAATAAATGGAGATAATACTCAACTTAAAATAGGAACATATAATTCATTAGGTGGTGGCAATAATTTTAATGGTCAAATAGATGAAGTTATGATATTCAACAGAAGCTTATCAGCAACAGAAATCTCACAGATTTACAATGAGCAGTTCCCGAGATTTTACTCGCAGGGAACACAGGATTTAAATGTGACAATAGCTTCTGGAAATAATAGTGTGAATGTAACCCTAAATGAATTTAATCAAGCATCAACAAATCTTAGTTTAAGATTATCTCATGCGGGGGGTGTTACTTCTTTCCAGAACTTAACACAAGGCGTAACCAAAACATTTACCATAGATTCAACAACAAATCTCGGATTAAACTTTACTTATCTTGCAGATAGTTACAGCTTCTGGAGCCCTGTTTTAAATAATTCAATTGCTTTAGAAACATATTATACATCTACAGTTTATCCTGTTTTCTCAAGCTACGAAGATAACAATGGGACATTAGTTAGTTTAGGAACAGCTTTGTTCAATGTTACAATAGCTAACACAAATGCAACTGTTTTATTGCAAATAAACAACCAAAATTATACAGCAAGAAATACAACTGCTGCAGATAAATTCAATGTTTCTGTGTCAATGTCAAGTTCAGGAAATTATGCTTATCAATGGATTTCTTGGGGTAATGACACAAACAAGAATTTCAATATTTCAACAACAAGATACTATACTGTTTCGCCAGATACAACCCCGCCCCAAATAATAATTACTTCTCCTACAAATAGCACGAATTTTTCATATACAAATGCAGGGGTTAATTATACAGCTTCAGATAATATTGGCTTGTCAAGCTGCTGGTATTCAAACTCTTCAGGGCAATATAACAGAACAATAGCTTGCGGAACAAACATAACAGGAAGCTGGGATGAGGGATTAAACACAATAACAGTTTATGCAAATGATACAAGCAATAATATAAATTCCTCATCTGTAACATTTAGAATTGATACAACTTCTCCTTCAATAACAATAAGCTACCCTCAAAACATAACTTATAATGTAAATGTTTCTGCATTAAACTACTCTATTTTAGATTCAGGTGTAGGAGCACAAGCCTGCCGGTATTCTACTAATGCTGGAGGAACAAACACAAGTGTAACTTGCGGAACAAACATAACAGGCATGACATCAAGCGAAGGAGCCAATACATGGATGATAGAGACAAATGACTCAATGGGAAACTCAAATTCAACAACAATAAGCTTTTTCAAAGATACAATTTTTCCATTAATCAGCATAGCATATCCTTCAAATAATTCCAATCAAAGCTCAAACAGCATAAATATAAATTACACAGCTTCTGACACAAACATTCAATCATGCTTCTGGACAAGAAATTCAGGAATAACAAACACAAGCTTGGCTTGTGGAGCAAATATCTCAGGCCAAACCTGGAATCAAGGCTTAAATAATATAACTATTTATGTGAATGATACTTCTGGAAATCATAATTTTTCTAGTATAACTTTTTTTGTCGATTCTGTCTTGCCTTTGATAGAATACTTTTCTCCAACACCATCAAACAATTCTTATTACAATACAGATTCTTTAACAATAAGCATAACTTATACTGAAATTAATCTTAAAAATATAACTTTCTTTTTGTATAATAATACAGGTACTTTAACTTTAGTTAATTCAACAACCCAATCTTCAACTTTAATAAACTTCACAGGTTTGAGAGATGCTGTTTATTATTATAATGTTTCTATTCATGACACTCTAGAAAACAGCAATAAAACAGAAATAAGAACATTCACAATTGACACGACAAAACCATTAATGCAATTTGAATCCCCAACCCCAGACAACAATACAGGAAGAACAGGAAGTTTCATCCTTAATGTCTCGATTATAGAAGTAAACCTGGCAAACATGAGCTATAATTGGAATGGTACAATAGCAGTTTATAATATCACAAACTCAAGTTTAACAAGCATAAATTCAACTCTCTGGAACCTAGTTATAAATCAATCAGGAATGGTTGCGGGGAACACTTATACTTACAACTTAACAGCAAAGGATCTAGCAAGCAACAGCAACTCAACAGAAACCAGACTAATAAGAGGAAATGCTGCCCCATCATTCAACTCAATAAGCTATCGCCCAAATTCAACAATAGAACTTGATCCAGGAATAAAAATAACAGTCCTAGCTAACATGTCCGACTCAGAAAATAACTTTGACACAGCTATCTTGCAATGGAGAAATTCATCTTCAACTTTTGGAATAAACAATATAACAATGAACAATCTTACTAGCATTTCAAGCTCATTCATAATGAACTCAAGTTTTCTATTGCCTAGCTATGAAGATAATATAACTTTTAGAATTCTTGCAAATGATACGCTTGAAGAGACGGGAGCTTCAGCTAATTTTACTCTAGCCAGCTACTGGGATTGCACTTGGATTTATAGCACAGATATCTCGGCAACATCCGGCTGGAACATAAATAAAGGAATAGGAAATATCACGATAAATAACACAGGGGATATTCAATTTGCAAGCAGCAATTGTTTATTAGATTTCAGATTAACCTATGATTTAGCAGAAGGCAGAGTTTATTTTGATAATGATTATGTAAAGCCTTCTAACACCTACACAATTTCAGCAGGGAACAACAGAATTATTTTAGTAAATGCAACATTTGCAACAGAAACTAAACAAGAAAATTTAAACATAACAATAAGTGAATTCAGAGCAAGAAGTAATTATTCATCTTCAAATATCTCAACAATACTAGTAACAAATCAGCAAGGCCCATATTTATATGAAAAATTCTCAAGCTACCCTACATCGGTTTACTTAACAGCAGGAAATTTTAATTTGGTTGGTTATGTTAGAAATCTTATGGGTTCAAGTGAAATAAACATCAATAATACAGCCTATAACATAAGCTTTTATCTAGTCCTACCAGATGGAATAACAAATTCTTCAGGAGCTTATTCAGTAAATTATACGAATATAACTGATAATTCCTTGAATTACTTAAACACAAACCTAACGTTTTCTGATCTTAAAACAATGACTTCAGGAATTAAAACATTCAAATTAAAAGCCTCGGGTCAGAATATTTCGGGCGACTTAATAACCGATGCTTATAATAAAACTTATCTTGAAGAATCTGTAAGCATCACTTTCCTGTGCTATAATGTTTCAGATTCTGTTATAGTTAGTTCTTGTGGAAGCCTTGATGGGGATTATATTGCTCCAACAACAACAATCGCGTCTAGTGCATCGGCTAGTGGAGGGGGGGGAGGTGGCGGTAGTATTTCAGCTTCAGAAAAAATAGGAGAAGTATACGAGCTAATTAGAGGAGAAGAACAAGGTTTCAAATTCCAAGTTAAAAACAAGTACAACAGCACAATGAGAAACATCAAGATTTCGGTTTCAGGAATAAATTCAGAATATATTAAGCTTAATCCAGATAAAATCTCAAGCCTAGCTCCTTACCAATCCCAAGATATAGATGTAACAATAACAACTCCTAAATATTTTACTTCAAGAAAGTATTCATTAAAGTTTGATATTGAAGCAAGTTTAGTTGTAGAGAACTTGGATAATAGTTATAGAGAGCAAAAAACAATTACCTTGCTTGTTGTTGATTTCACAAGCAAAGAGGCAGAAAAAATGCTTAATAGTTCTCAAGCCTGGCTTAAAGAAATGAATTTATCAGGCATGTCAACGCAAAAGGTACAAGAATTGCTTGATTCAATAAACAAGCAATATCAAGCTTATGACTTTGTAGCATTAAAAGAAAGCTACACCACTTTAAAAAATCTGCATGATTCTGCAATAGAAAGTAAGAATATTATAAGTGAAATCGAATCACTTGTGATAGAAGCTGAAAAATCGGGGATATCAGTAACAGAAACAAAAAGATTATTGTACTTGGCTAAGTCTGCATTTGAAAGAGGAGATTATCTCTCAAGCTTAGAAAAAATAAAAGAATCCCAGTTATCCTATGCTTTAGAAACAAAAGGTGAGTTTAATACTCTTTACTATGTTAAAAACCATCCTCTTCAATCTTCTGCATTTGTAATTATTTTTGTCATAGTGAGCTATTCTAGCTTCTTACTTGTAAAACTCAGATTGTATAAAAGAAAGCTTATTTTGTTGGATTCAGAAGAAAAACTCCTTATTGGCCTGATGAAAGTAATTCAAAAAGAATGTTTTGAAGAAGCCAGAATGTCAATGGAAGAGTATGAAGAAGCAATGATTCAGTATGAAGCTAGATTGAATAAGATTATCCAAGAGAAAATTAACACAGAAACAAAACTGGCTTACTTGTTCAAGATAAAAGGAAGAGGCAACGCTCTGTTCACAGAAAGAACGAGGTTAATAGAGCTGATAAAAGAAACTCAAAAAGATTATATGGAAAGAGGTAAGCTAGAAACGAGAATTTATGAAAACATGCTGAAAGGCTACTCTTCGAGATTATCAGAAGTAGAGGAAGAAATAGCTTTAGTTGAAGCAAAAAAAGCATTATCAAATAAAGGGTTTATCGGAGAAAAAACAAGTTTCACTAAAAAACTAGTCTCGAGGATAGCTGTTTTTTTCTCAAACTTATTTAAAAGAAAACCAAAAGAAATAAAAATAAATAAAATTGAAATTAAAAAACAGCCCGTAATCAAACCAATAAAACCTAGTTTATTTTCAAGAATAAAAAGTTTATTCCAATCAAAAGAGATTCAAGTTAAGCAAAAACCAGCACATTCAATTCCAAAAAGCATAAACTTGTCAAAAGCAAAGCCGGGGCTAAGCTTGAAAGCTGAAAAAATTCTAGCTGAAGAAAAAGCAGAGGAATTCTGGCAAGAATTAAAGAAAAAAGTAAAGAAGCCTGGTTTTTTCTCAAGCATATTCAAGAGCAAGCCAAAAGAGATAAAAATAAGGAAGTTGTCTGAATTGAGGCAAGAAAGAAAACTTGTTGTTTCAAAGCCAGAAATCAAGCCAAAGATAAGAGAAAAAAGCAGGTATAAGCCGGGAACTAAAGAATTCTGGGAAGAGCTAAAAGGCAAGGTAGAGAAGCCAAAATTTTCAGTTAAAAAGTGGTTTAAAAAATGAAATCAAAACAAATAGCAGCATTATTAATAGCAATTTTAGCAATAAATCTAGCCCTAGCTTTAGATCAGAATCTAACAATAAAGGAAAAAGCCTTTAATTGTATAGAAGAATCAAAAGCGACAATGGCTGAACTAGAAAAAGCCAAGTTCAATATTATAAGAGTAAATGACAGTTTACATAAAGCTGAAAATCTCTATCAAGCTCAATTAGTTTTAGAATTGCAGAAAAATAATCCGGATTTTTCTTCAGTAATCCCCCATTGCCAGGAGATTTCAAACATAAGAAATCAGGCATACAAAGTTCGAGACGAACTTTATTCAGCTTTAATTTTCTACAATGAAACTTCCTTAAAAGTAAATATGTCAGAATCCGACTCGTTATTAGAGCAGATAAACCAAGAAATTCAAGATGAAAGATACGAGCAAGCCTTAGTTTTAATAGAAGAGCTTAACAAGGAAATAATTGAACTCCAAGCTCAAGCCACAAGATTAAATATCTTTTATGAAGCTACAAGCAGAGGCATAAAACAGTTTTTCATGAAAAACTGGATTTATATTGCTGCAATAGTTATAATTTTAATAATCCTTTACTTTATTTATAAAAAGCGAATTGCAAAATTTCTTATCAAAAGAAAAATTTCAGGTCTGGAGTTAAAAAAAGACACATTAAAAAACTTGATTAAGAAAACCCAGTACGAGTACTTCCAAGAGGGCAAGATTGCAGAGGGTATTTATAATATTAGAACAAAGAAATTTGCAGAACTTATTAGAGATGTAGAGAGACAGCTTCCTTTGCTGCAAGAAGATTTAGAAAAAATAACCCATGAAAGAGTTAAAGTTAAATAAATTAACTCTTTATTGTTAAAAGAAAAGCTCTTTAGCCGTAGGAAAAATAGTTTTCAAGTTCAGTTACACAATTGCTTGCCCCACAACAAGTATACTAAAAAAGTTTAATATTTAACAAAAAGAGAATTAAAAGAAAAAACTTAAATCATTGCGGAATTGAAGCAAAGTAAGAATAAACCAAACCCTCGCAACTTCTCTACAAAACGAAGTTAGTCATTAACTGGCTTTTAATGTAATTTTCTTTCAGCGATTTCTATATCCTCCTTAAATCTGCTTTCCAATTGACTAGTTCTCCTAGCGGCAGCAAGCGCAGCAATAACTAAAATAACCGCAATAAGAATAAATAACAAAGAGACGAAAGAACTATTTGGCTGATTTTCAATAACGATTAGGCCGGTTAGCTTTCCAGCAAATATAAAAGCCCCGATTAAGCATAAAACAAAAATTCCAGCCAGGAGCTTTGGTGCTCTTTTTTTCCTTTTTAAATAAGAAAAAAAAGAATTTTTTTCTTCATTGGGGAGATTTTGCACTGTAGATGTGCAAAACAAATTTACAAATTTGCCTCTTTTCAGCATTCTTCTTTGTTCAAATCTTGCTAAATGCTCAATTGCCAGAGAGGATTTCATCTTACACCAAGAGCTTTTTTAACTACACCAATAAGCTCCTCTGAGCTTATAGGCTTTTTAATTATTCCCACAACATTTTTAAATTTCTTAATTTTACTTCCTGGCTCTTTAAAACTGGTTATCAATATTTTAGGATTTTCAGAGCTGCAAGCCATAGGCATATCAATGTCTATAATCATAAGATTAAACCTCTCAGACTTGCACTCTCTTTCAGCTGACTTTTCATTATAAGCTTCAGAAACACTAAAACCCTCGTTTTGTAATATTGTAGAAATTGCGGTTGCTGTTTGTGGATGGTCATCTATTACTAAAATCCTATATGTGCTATTTGCCATAAAATAATTAATATTAGGGAGTTTAAAAATTTAGCCCTTTATATTGTTTCTAAGCTCGACCAAATTTCCTTTTCTTGCTGTCTAATTGCTCAATAAGCTTTTTTATTGTGATTGCTGCAAAGAATGTAAAGAAGATAGTTACCGAGTTTGCAACTGCTTTTATTGTGCTCAAATCAACCTTGTAAAAAACCTCCATTACCCCAAGGAGATTAACTAAAGTAAGAACTAATGCGGCAAGTGCCAAAAAAATAATAGCTTTCTCGAGCTTACCCTCTATTCTTGTTATACTATATAAACAGTAATAAATAGCTGTCAATCCAAATATTAAGTTTACTATCCTTAAAATCAAATATATATCCATGTTTATTTACTTTCTTTAGTTGCAGAGGTAATTGTGCTTGGTTTAAATAACTGCTCGCCCCATTGCCAAAGTGAACTGAAACAGTTTTATTTTTAATAACAAAGCTCAAAAATTCAAATAGTTTATTAATCTCCAAAATAAATAAGTTTAAAAGTTTACAAATTATTGAAAGTTTATGCGCGG
>JAPLYA010000078.1 GCA_026395775.1 Candidatus Pacearchaeota archaeon | reverse complement strand
TATTTCCTTTTTTTGCACCTAGTGATATTCCTGGAGTTACATGCCCCAAGCCTTTTGCACCATACCAGTCTATTAGATATGCTGCTTTGACACTCGGAGTTAAAGATAACCCCCATTTGCCTAATTTTCCAAGTGGGAAAGATTTTGCAACTTTTGCTATTACTCTTGACGAAGCTTGGGCTTCATGATTTGGCAGCATGTAATCTATGTTCAAATCTGCTTCAATCTTGTCAGAATAGTGCAATCCTGCTGACAAACATTTATCAGGATGAGCTCCAAAAAATCCCTCTGGATAAAAGAAAATAGCAGGACTAAATCTTGCACTAATTTTTTTTGAAAGCGGAAAACCATAGGTTAATCCAACATCAATCTCATTTGATTTTATGCCTCTTGGACCCTGTTTTGCTGTTAAATCATGATTATCCCAGTACCATGCTGAAATCTTATCTTTTGTTTGAAATACATTTTCAAAACCGACTTCTGCATAATTCTGAACAACAGGCCCTTTGCTAAGTCTTGAACCTGCTCCACTAACATACTCTGATTTCAGAGTAGAAGAAGCATATGCGCTTATTTTTGGCTTTTCATCAGAAATTGGCATGTTGCATGATGGAAGTATGCTTGCTATTGCAGCCAACCCGCCTGCCAAGAATTTTCCTAATTTATTTCTCATCTTTCCCCCCTCTAACTTTCTCTCTCGCTTGTCTATACTTTACATTAACAACGCAATATCTCTGTCCTGACCCTTGGCTTCCTTGAGTTACATCTAATAGAATTTCAGTGTCCACTATCTTTAAGTTGGATTTACCTATATCTTCTTCGAGAACTACCGCTATGTCCTCCAAATTGTAAGGATTTGCATTTTGCAGTATTACTCTGTGTTCTTTTACTCTTGTCATCTTCATTCACTACTCTGAAGTATATACAAAAAATACATTATTTATACATTTTTATTAAACTATATAAACTGGTATAAATGTATATACATTTTAGAAAGATTTAAAAACCAGAAAAAACTAAAGTCAGTATGAGAAGAAAACTAGTAAAGCAGGGAGCAGCAACAATGATGATTAGCTTGCCAAGCAAGTGGATCAAGCAAAATAATTTAGATAAGGGAGATGAAATCGAGTTAGAAGAGCTTGGAGGAAATTTGTTAATAAGCTCAGAGAATATTAACAA
Organism: Candidatus Pacearchaeota archaeon; assembly: GCA_026395775.1. GTDB lineage: Archaea > Nanobdellota > Nanobdellia > Pacearchaeales > GW2011-AR1 > JAPLYA01. The sequence continues at coordinate 5,412 of JAPLYA010000078.1, read as the reverse complement.
AAAAGAAAAAGAAATCTCTATAGGGTTAAATGAAAAAAACAAAGAAGATATTAAGAATATTTTAACTCATTTTTATAGAAGGGGGTTCGATAAAATTATCTTTAATAAAATAAATCAAGAAACAGCAGAAAAAATTAGAACTTTTACAAATAATCTTCTTCTAGGATTTGAGGTTACTGAACGAGACTCAAGCAAATGTATTGTTGAGAATATCTCAGAACCAAGTGATGAGAAATATGAGGTTATTTTAAAAAAAGTTTTTAGTATTATTTCAGAAACCCAAGATTTAGTAATAAATGATTTCGAGAATCACTCAATTAATAATCTCGCCGAAATAGAGGAGATAAAAAATCAGCATGATAAGTTCGTGTTTTTCTGCAAGAGACTGCTTTTCAAAAATAAGGCAGAAAAGGAAAACATACTAGAATGGGAGCTACTTACATTTTTAATGCATATTGAGCATTCTTATTATTATCTCTATAAGTATGTTCACGAGAAAAAAATTAAACCAAACAAAGAAGCACTTAGTTTATTGCGAGAGTCAAAAGATTATTTCAAACTTTTTTCAGAAGCCTATTATACTGGAAAAATAGAATTTATTCATCAGATAGATAAACTCAAATTCAAATATCAGTTTGGCAATTGTTTGAATTATATTGAAAAATCTTCTGGGAAGGAGGGTGTTTTGTTCTGCTATATAAGAGAAATTTTTAGGTTAATACAAATAGGAGCAAGCCCTATTTTGTCAAAAATGTTCTAATCATCTATTTCTGCATGATAATATGCTAACCAGGAATTAATAAAATTTTTCTCTCTCTTTGTTAAGACCGGTGTTCCATCTTCTCTTTTAGCTTCTCTATAATCCGCATAATTCAAACTTCCGGATACTCTTTTTGCCTCGTCTGTTCTTTCTAGCCCAACTAAAGCAATTGCCATTGTATCTTCTAAGTCTAATCTGTTTCCCTTTGTTTTGCTATTTGCTAACCCAAATTCAATTGATTTTGCCCAAACAGGCCAGCATGGGCCCGCCATTGCTTGGAGGTAATTTCTTTCATCTGGGGTTGTACTATTCATAAATATATCCCACTGGTTTTCAGAATAAGCATTGTGATTATGATAAATTCCTCCTGCTTGCAGATTTGCTTGCCCAAAAGCTCTAGCTAGATAAGCTGCAACCCTGTTATCTGTTGAACATTTAGCCATTTTTGTTAAACCCCCGCTCATCATCCCCAAGGGGCTTGCTTTAGGCAACCCCGTTATCTGTTCGCATTCAAATTCAATATTATCTGTTTTATTTGGCTTTCCCATTAAAGAGGCTGCGGGTTTTGTTGGTGGAATCCTTAAATTTTGAGGTTCGTGAGTCTCTGCTTTATAGCCCACATAACCAAGCACAGCAGCTGACAAAGTTAAGGGCAAGGTCCATCTTTTAATGTGTTGCCAAACCTGTTTTCCCAAATACTGTTTTTCAACAGCCGATTGCAATGCTTTTTTCATCTCTTCGCCATTATAATATCTGTCATATGAACAAAACTGCAGGCATTTTCCCAAAAACCCCCTAAACGGTCTTGGAACTTTTTTTAACTTTTTTCTCAATGCTCTTGAGTGTTCTTTTTCACTTAAATCAAAACCAGGAGATTTTAATTCATCTTCAAAAGGATATTTGCCTGTGAAAAATCTATAAAATAGTGCGCCAGCAGAGTAAACATCAGAACTCTCTGCACATTTTTCATTTTCTTTAAAATTTTCAGGAGCTCTTGTATTTATGAATCCAACATTATTTGCTGTGTCTTCATATATACATGTAGCAGTCCCAAGATCATTAAGCAGCAATTTAGGTCCATCTACAGCAATATTTTCAGGTCTTATGTCTCCATGCCTTCTATGACTGATTCTATGCAAATCAGATAATCCTGTTGTAATGTCAGTCATAAATAAGACAACTTGATCCGGCCTTAGTAGCTCATTCCCCAAAGATCTTCTTCGCCCATCTTCATCTAATAAGTCCGAAAGAAAACTGCCATATCTTTTTTGGATAATATATCGCCTATCTTTCTTGTCCTTGCCAGATATTCTCGGAGCTATATTTGAACTTGGTACAAAATCCTGCCCCTCTCTTTCTGAAAATTCTTCTTCTCCCCACCCTCTTTCAACCATTTGAGATTGTGCAACTTCATTTGGAGCAAAAACTTTCACAGCGAGATCCCTTCTCCCTGTAACCTTGTCATGAACAGGGTAAACTTTGCCCCAGCATCCATTTCCAATAGCTTTTCCTATTACTTCAAATCTATCATCCTCTATGACCTGTGGTATTGTCGTTAGTTCAGTTGTTGCCATTTTCATCTCCGATAAGATTTATTTTAATTTCAGCCAGCATTCCTGGTTTAAGTTGAGAACTAAGGCATTTTGGGACAATTATCACAGTTTGAGAGCCATGGCTAGCTATCTTTTTTGTAATCACAAAATTTCTCTGTCCTAAATTAACTATCTCTTTCTCCTTATCCTTAACCATAAAAAATCCATTTTTTATGGATATTTAAACCTTATGGTATTGTTATCATTTTATAGTTACATAAATGCCTAATAAGAAGTAAAATAAAACTGTTTCAATAAACAAGAAAGTCATAGCCGATTGGTTTGGACAATTAACACCATTGCTCGCTCAATTAAACAGTACACAAAACGGAGTTAGTTATTACCAATATCAACTCTTCAGAAACTCAATCTCATCTTCCTCAAGCCTCAGCTTTCTTATCATCTCTTCATTGTTTATATGATTCTTGATGAGAAAAAACTCCTGCATTGCCCTCTTTACTCCAACATGGCAAAATCTTGCATACTTAATTGCAATGCTTTTCTTATACTTATTCTTCTGGTTTATCATCCAGATTTTTAAGATTCTTGAAGGCCTTTTATACATTGTAAATCCTGTTCTTGCATTTTTCTTAGAAGCAGAAACCCCTGCCGATAGCAATAGATTCTGATAAATTAAAAATCTCCAATGTTGTTGTCTATGAATTCTCCCTCTAAATACATCAGCCAAGCTTAAAGCATTAAAAGCTTTGGCTAACTCCTCTCCCTTGTATTCCAAAGGGATGTTCTCTTCTATCCACAAAAAAATCTCATCTAAACTCATGTTAGTCTTGTCATATAATCCAAGCATTTCAGCATTAGGCATATTTTTGAAAACTTGCCTTAGAACATTGAAAATTTTCTCTTCTTTGTCCCTCTCCCCTATATCTTCATGTTTTGTTTCCTGGTCAATTGACTGCAAGTCATTCATTGCTGCTCGTACATCCCCCCTTGCCTTAACAGCAACACTAGCAAGAATATCAGGGGTTAACTCAAGTTTCTCTTTTTCAGCTATTTTCTTTAAAATTTCAGATATTGTTCTATAGCTTAACTCTTTAAGTTCAACCAACTCGGCTTTTTTTCTCAATTCAGAGAACTTCTTGTTCCAGATATCATTTGCAGTCATTACAATCGGGAAGTTTGTTTCTTCTATCAAGCTTATTAACTCATTCATCCCGCCTTTATCATAGTAGCCAGAAATTCCATCAACTTCATCAACCAGCAAAACCTTATTTTTATTAGTTAGTGATTCCTGCTTGCTTGCCTCTCCAATAACTCTTGATAGATTTTCTTTATTTCTTAAGTCAGAAGCATTAATTTCAAGAATTTCTGAATTTGTTTCTTTAGCTAGAACATAAGCTAAACTTGTTTTTCCTGTGCCTGCTGGGCCATGCAAAATTAAAGCTTTTTTCTTCGGAAAATTCTTAAAGAAAAACTGAATTTTTTCAATAGCTTGCTCTTGCCCTTTTATATCAGCAAAGCATTCTGGCTTGTATTTGCTACAAAATTGTGTCATTTTTGATGTTTAATTTTCTTCAAGTCTTATTGTTAATCCAAGATATCCAGCAACCAGCAATCTTGCTAACCCGTTTGCTCTAAATAATATTTCAACAACAGCTTGACGATAACCTATTTCTCTTGTTAATAAATATAATGCGCAATTTTCAGGGCAATCTAAGAGGGGGCAGTTTCTTTTATAGCATTTATCGCAAATTCCTTGAAACGTTTCTTGCATTTTCAACTTTTTCCTTGTCCAGCCAGCACGAATGATGCTAGTAAGGATTCGAGCTGGATAAACTCATCACTTCCTTCAACCAGTCTAAACTCTATTTCACCTGTTTTTTCAGTTAATCTTACTTTGACTTCTGGCTCGATGCTTAAATTCCAGATTTCTTTTTGAATAGCTTTGATAACATCCTGTCCTGAAATGCTCTCTTTCAGCATAATATCAAGCAGCTTTTCTCTAGAATTTAAAAAATCTCCAGCAAGTGCATAATCTAAGACAACTCGAACATCTTTTGGTTTTGCTTCTGATATAATAGTAGAAACAAGTTCAGCTGTCAACCTTGTTGAGATAGAAGCTGTTGCCTGCATCAAATTAATAACTCTTCTGCAATCTCCCTCACTTGATTCATATATTGTTTCTATAGCCTTGTCATCAACTTCAAGTTTCTCTTTCTCAGCAATAAACTTTATTCTCTTTTCAATATCTTTTTTCTCTAACAATTTAAACCTAAAAACAGCACATCTGGATTGTATAGGGTCAATTATCTTGCTAGAATAATTGCAAGATAAAATGAATCTGCAAGTGTTAGTGAAATTCTCCATTGTTCTTCTTAAAGCTTGCTGAGCTTCTCTTGTTAAAGCATCTGCCTCATCTAAGAATATAACTTTAAATGGAACTTTAGAAATAGATTTTGTTCTTGCAAAATCCTTGACTTTCTGCCTTACTACATCTATGCCTCTTTCATCAGAAGCATTTAACTCCAAGTAGCTCTCCTTCCAATCCAAGCCAAATAATTCTTTAACTATAATTAAAGCTAGAGTTGACTTGCCTGTTCCAGCCGGCCCAGCAAACAGCAAATGAGGTATATTCAGACTGTTGACAAGACTTTTAACTCTTTTTATAATCTCCTCTTGTCCAACAACCTCTTCAAACTTATTTGGCCTGTATTTTTCAGTCCATATTTCACTGCTCATACTTAACCCTAACAAACTCGTTTTATAAAGATATTTGTTTTGCAGAATATAAGTTAAATTTAGTTGTTTATTCTATACTGTTGGTAATCAAAAAAACTCTTTAGTAGCAGGAAAAATTGTGTTCAAAGGTTAAAAAATCGCTTGCTTTAATTAAAACACCTTGCACAATTACCAAGTAAACTGAAATAGTTTACAAATTACCAATAAGAATCTAAAAAATTAGTTTTATTTGGTTCTCAATCTATGCAGCTTTCTCTTTCTTTTCTCATCTTTCATTCTCTTTCTCTGCCATTTCCATCGCATTTGCCTTTTTTTCTTCCATCTACGACTGCTTCTTTTCATAAATTTATTTGTTAAAGTATG
>JAPLYA010000049.1 GCA_026395775.1 Candidatus Pacearchaeota archaeon | reverse complement strand
GAAACTTTAGATGTAGGGATAGGAAATTTTATTGATACGTTTGCAAGATATGCTGGGATGGGATTCCCTGGGGGGCCAAAGATAGCAGAACTAGCTAAGGCAGGCAAGTATGTTGAATTACCATATTCAGTAAAGGGAATGGATGTTGCATTTTCCGGAATGTTAACAAAATTGAGGCAGATGCTTGAAAGTAAAAAATATAAATTAGAAGATTTATCTTTCTCTTTGCAAGAAACAGCTTTTGCAATGTTAGTTGAATCAGCTGAACGAGCTCTTGCCCACACAGGCAAGAAAGAATTATTATTGGGGGGCGGAGTAGCTTGCAACACTCGATTACAAGAAATGTGCAGAATAATGTGTGAAGAACGAGGGGCTAAGTTATTCTGCCCTGAGAATTCTTTGCTTGTGGATAATCCCGGAATGATTGCCTATACAGGAGAAATCATGTTTAAGGTGGGAGAATTTGTTAAATTTGTAGATATAGACTCGGTAGATATTAAGCCGAGACAAAGAACAGATGATGTTTTAGTGGGATGGAAATAAAATTAAACTAATTCGCCTTCTTTATTTTGTCTTAAAACAAGTGGCCTGAAAACTCCAGGATATTTGCATGGTTGTCCATAAACTACTGGCTCTCCATTTGCATAGGCATTTAAAAAAACTCTCCAATTGCACATATTTTTTTGAGTAGGGGAATGTACTCCGCATTCAGGCCAACATGGAATTGTTTTGTCTTTCATGATTATTCTCGTGATTATTACTTTAAAAAGATTTGTATGGCAAAAGATAAACTTATAGATTAACCCTTTCTCTAACCTCTCTTAATAGGCGAACATGGCCATGTTCTTCACCATGTAAAAAAAACTTAGCATAAGCCACAGCATCTCTTTGTCTTACAAAATGTAAAATTGTCTCTGGAAAATAAGAGAGTCTCGGACCAACTTCAACTCCGCGAGCTAATAAAACATAAACATTTGTATAAGAACGAATAACTAACTTTCTTTTTTCTAATAATCCCAATAACCAATCTTCAGTCTCTACATAGTCCTTCTTGTCTTTTTTTCCACATCTTGCTTTAAATGAAGCTAGGCCTTCCCAATCAACACGAGTACTTAATTCTCTTCCAGAACTAAGCTCCCTGGCTTTATCAATCCCCATAAACTTCTATATGCCTGTTTCTTTAAAAATATTTATATACTAGAAATCAAGCTAGAAATAATAAATATTGTTAAAAATTAAAACTATTCCTGTTTACTTAACTTTCGTTTACAAAGCGCTCGGGTTACAATTATCAAGTTTATGAAAACATCAGTTTAGTTATTAACAACAACAAATAATATAAACCTCATTTCTTTCTCGAATTTATGAACTTCATACTAACAGGGCATAAAGGGTTGATTGGTAGTTTTCTTCTGAAAGCTTTAATAGAAAGAGGAGATAAACCAATCTTACTAATTGACAAGCGAGATGGAAAGAATGTTCTGGATATAGATAAAGAACAAATTAATGAGAAAGTTGACATGTTTATTCATCTAGCTGATTTCTGCAAGATAAATAAAACAATCTTGCAACCAGAATTAGCCTTCGAAAACTCAAGAGGAATGGAAAAGGTACTCGAATTTTGCAGAAATAACAAGATTCCTAAAGTGATTTACACTTCTTCATCAAGAGTTCTAAGCAAGGAAAGAAATCCCTACACAGCTTCTAAATTATATGGAGAAGAATTACTAAAAGCATATTGCAAATGCTATGGTATTAGCTATGTTATAATAAGGCCTAGCACAGTTTATGGTCCATTTGATGATAAAACCTCTAGATTAGTTGATATCTGGATTCTGGCTGCACTAAAAAGAAACGAGTTAAAAATTTTTGGAGATGAAAATAAAACCCTAGATTTTACCTATATAGATGATTTTATTCAAGGATTTCAGCTAGCAATGGCTCAAGAAAATGAAGATTATAATATTGCCTATGGAAAAGGAATCAAGTTAATCAAAGTTGCTGATTATATTATCCATCTAGCAGGAAAAGGTTTCAGGAATTTCTATCCTGCTGAAATAGAACAACCCCAAGAAGTTGAGCTAGATATAAGTGATATGAAAAACCTAGGATATAATCCCCAAGTTGATATCGAGCAAGGTTTAAAGAAAACATTTGATTGGTATAAAGAAAATCTTGATAAGTTGGAAAGATAAAGTATTTAACCCCTAATTCTAGCTATAAACTATGGTTCAAGGTTTAGAAGAAGAACTGCAAGAATTTGATACAGAAATGGGTGGAAAAACCCATTTTAGTTTAAAAGATATAAAAAGAATTATAACAGCAGATATACCTAAAGGAAAATTAAGAAGGCGGCACTTTATCCCCGGAGCCGGATTTCCTCTATATTTTGCAGAAGATCTTGCTTCGAGAATAATAAGAAAATTGTTAAAAAAATCCGATAATTATAATTGTTTAGACACTGCAAGAGATACAGTAACAATGCGAGAAGCTCAATTTTTTATAGGTCCTTTGGCTAGCTGCTGTTTTTTGCTGGGCTATAAAATTTATCCTTTATTGTTTTAAGCAGAAAGCTTTTTAAACCCAGATTTTCTAACAACATCATCTAATGATATGAGGATAAAATGCCTTCTATATACGAAACAGTTGAAAAAGCAAGAAAAACAGGAAAAATAGAGAAAGGAATAAACGAAGTTACAAAATGTATCGAGAGAGGCACAGCCAAATTAGTTGTTTATGCCAAAGATGTTTCTCCTGCTGAAATAATTCTACACATACCAATGCTATGCAAAGAGAAAAATATTCCATATGAAGAAGCAGATAGCAAAGAAAAGTTAGGAATAGCAGTTGGAATAAAAGTTTCTTGTTCTTCTGTCGCAATAATACAGGAGGGCGAAGCCAGCCTGAAGCCAACCAAGAAAAAAGAAGAGTCTTCAGAGAAAAAGCCTCAAGCTAAATAAAAATGGGAAGCGACAAACAAAGAGTTAAGGATGTAAAAACAGACCCTATCAAAAGCCAGGATAAAAAACAAAAAATAGCTGTTCCTGCTGTTGTTGAAGAAATACTAGGCAGAACAGGTTTTAGAGGCGAGATTACCCAAGTCAAATGTAATATTCTTGAGGGCAATGAAAAAGGCAAGCCAATGAGAAGAAATGTTAAAGGTTCTATCAGAGTTAATGATATTTTAATGTTGAGAGAAGTAGATATTGAAGCAAGAAGAATCAGAAGTAAAGTTACAAGAGGGGGTTATACTTAAGATGGAATTTGATGCGGTATATAGAAGAGGTGGTGCTGGTAGAGGTTCAGCAGGACAAGCAGAAAGGGACTATGCTTTAAGACAACAACCAACCACACAAAGATATAGCGGAGAATTGCCAACACAAGCTCAAAGAGACAACACCCCTCCAACTTTTAGGGGAGAATTGTCAATGTTAGTAGCTTTATTCGCTCAAATATTACATTTTAGGAGAAAATAATAAAATGGCAAAATGTTCCTACTGCAACAGAATGTTTGAAGATTATGAAGGAACCATTGTAGTTGATTCTGTGACAGCCAATGTAAGGCATTTCTGTTCTTCCAAATGCAGAAAAAATGCAGTTTTAGGCAGAAAAAAGAAGAAGTGGACAAAAGTTTGATTCTAAACTGAAAAGAAGACATATCACCCTAAAATATAAAAAGAGATATAAGTTATAAAGACAATGATAAAAGCAATAATTTTTGATTTGGGAAGCGTATGTGTAAACATAGATTGGATCAAAATAAACGAAGAGATGATGAAAAAATTCGGTATAAATATTCTAGTTAAATCCTCCGGAGATGAAAAATTAATTCAATTATACAACGATACCTTAGAAGGCAAAAAAGACATGAAGAAAGATTTTTTTAAAGAGCTCAATAAAAACAATCACAATCTAGAAGAGATAACTAATTTTTATAAAGAGGTATATAAAAAGTATAAAAGTCTAAATAAGGATATTTGGAGCTTAATTAAAAAATTAAGAAAAAATATAAAAGTTGCTTGTTTGACTGATACAAATTCCATTCACTTTGAAACTCACAGAGAACAAAAAATAATTGAAAGATTTGATTATGCATTCAGCTCATTCCAATTAGGTAGCAGAAAGGCTGATAAAAACACTTTTATAAAAGTTTTGGAAAAACTTGAATTAAAACCAGAAGAAGTAATATTTATCGATGACAGTGAGAAAAATGTAAACAATGCAAAATCATTGGGGATAAATACAATAAAATTTGAAAATTTTAACCAGTTAAAAGACACCCTTAGAAAGTTTGAGATATATTAACTATAAAGTTACTACAAAGTAAAGATTTTTAAACCTCCATCCCTTGTATAATTATGCCCAAAATTTATTTGGATTCTGCAGACATTGCAAGGATTGAAGCTGTAAAAAGAACTGGGGTGATTAGTGGCGTTACTACTAATCCCGTTCTAATCAGAACTTACCTAGATGAACAAAAATTAGGATTCTCAGACTACCTTTCTCAATTACTACATATTACTCAAGACCTGCAGTTGTTTATCCAACCCGTCGCACCTAATCATAAAAAATTTGTAACAGAAGCAAGAAGATTTTATGAACAGTATGGAGAAGGAAGAAAGATAGTTATCAAAGTACCATTAAGAATTTCAGGTAGCAATAGATTTTACGAAGGTTTGATTGCAATAAACCAATTAGCTCAGCAGGGTATAGAAGTGAATGCATCGGCAATAGTAACCCCAGAACAAGCTGTTCTTGCTTCAAGGGCAGGAGCAA
>JAPLYA010000139.1 GCA_026395775.1 Candidatus Pacearchaeota archaeon | reverse complement strand
CTTATTATTCTGCTATAAATCCTTATTTGCCAATAATTCTTGGATTTTCTAAATCTTAGATCAACTTTAAGCCCAAATACTTTTTCTAGTAAACTTTTGTAATGTCCTGCAACCTCTTCTCTTTGTTCAAAGAACGTAATTCTGTCAATTTCGTGGCCACCATCCCCAAGATAGTACCCGAAAATCCTAGATAAGTCTTCATTAAGGATATTTGGTATATTGACTTCTTTAAGATTTCTTGTGCTTTCTATTTTTGGTTTAAAATCTATTTGTTGATATCCTAAATTTAAATTAATTTTCTCAGGCATTAGTAAGTAATCGCCTTCTTTAATTTCAGAAAGAAGTTTTTCTTCTATCCCGTTCTTATTTCTAATAAAAAAGGTATGCTCGCCCGAGGCCTTAATCTCTAATCTTGGGTAACATGTAGTTATTTTGAATAAATGCTTTTTGTTTTCCCATTTAGCAATTAATGGAGTTTCCTCGCTTTTTTCTGTATTAAAATTTTCTGAAACAATCAGCATAGGATTATGGGAATCTCTTATTTTTACTATATCTCCATCAGATTTCATTATTAAGGTGTCGGGAGACAAGCACTGACCACCTGTTTTATATTTTCCTGGGACTCCCGAAGTCATTTTTCTTAGAATTTTTACTTGCTTGCCCTCTAGCAAAGCAAGAGTGGCTTCTTTTCTGTCCATTGCAACTAAACCATAGACTTCTTGTATCGCAAGCATTTCTTTTAATGGTTCGATAACAAAAGTTTGATCACATCTGTACATTCTTGTGTTCAGGGGCATGAATGGTTCGACAATCCAGAGTTTGATATCGGTCTGACCTTCATTTTCTGAGATATTCCCACAGAAAATTGCAATTCCATTTTCAGCTGTTTGTTTATAATGCTTTAGTTCTCGAGAAATCATTTCTAGAGCATCTGTTACATTTTTTCTTACTGTTTTGCTCTTGATATTATCTGCTGTTGATTTTTCAGCATCAATTTGATCTGCGGTTGTATGGATGTTGGCTCCTGCTGGAATCATAACAGTTACAAGTTCAGTATGCCTGCCCCTGATATTTCCGAGTTCTTCAACCAAATCTTGCATTTCTTCTTTACTCATTGCCATAATCTAGTTAAGGAAAACTGATTTATAAAACTATAGATAATTGTTGGCAATTGATAAGTAATTACTAACCTTATTTTGTAAACTTTTTAATTGGGATTGGTGGGGTAATTGTTTTCATTGGCGTCATTTAAAAAACTTTTGAACACCTCGTACCTGTCTACAAAATTAGTTTTCTTTTTACTTCTGAATTAATGTCAGAAAAATAAACTACAGCCTTTAGGCTGTAGACGTTGCCTTGCAACGCCAGATTTTTCTGAGCATCCTAAAAACAAGGGGCTTTACAAACCGCACCTTTTAAGGTGCGGTGCCCCATTGTTTTTTTGATATTGATAAAAATAAACTATTTTAGTTTACTTGGTAATTGTGTGTTGGTTTAAAAGTTGGTGTAAAAAATTTTAACTCTGAATTTAAACCTAGAAACTAGAATATCCATCCAAGAGCAAGCCTGAAAACTACAACTAGAGCAACAAAAACTAGAACATGAACTGGTTTTAACATAAATTTTGATTCGTATTCCTCATCATATCTTAATAAGCCTCCAAATCCCGAAGGCATGCTCATATTTGCCATGATTATCTCTAGATTGCAAGCTTTTTAAATTTTTGTGTTTGTGAGAATTAAAGAATAAGCTTCGCTTTTGTATACTTGGTAATTGTTTCATCAGCTTGGTTAATTAAACCAATGAAAACCCCCTGCTTGTCTGCTGAAATAGTTTTATTTTACCTCTAATTGTATAATAAAGAAAGCTTTAAAACCTGTTTTATTTTAAGATAGACATGGGGCAAGCAAATAAACTTTCTCACAGTTCACTTTTGCTTTATGCAAAATGTTTAAGACCAAAATATCTTCTTCCCGCTCTTGAAGTTCCCAGTATTAATGAGGTAACTCCGGATATTTTAAAAAAATATAGGATAAGGGGGGTTGTTTTTGATGTAGATAACACTTTAACTACATTTAGGGGGGTTTCTATTCATCGGGGCATAGAATGGGGTTTGAGAGATTTGGCAAATGAATTTCCCTGCGGTTTATTATCCAATACTGATGATAAAAGAAGAGCGAGTTTAGAAGGTGTTTTTGGGGTTCCTGCTGTTCCAACAAATATTAGAAAGCCCCATCCTGAAGCTTTTTTACAAGCTGCTGCTTTTTTAGGAACAGCCCCAAATGAAACTGCCATGGTTGGGGATAGACTTTTAACAGACATTGCGGGAGCAAATATTGCTGGATTATTTACAGTAAAAGTAGAGCCAATAGACCGGACTTCAGAACCTCTTAGTCATTCGCTAGTTCGAGGATTTGAGAATTTAGTCTATAAATTCTATAAAAATTAAGTTCTAAGATATAGATAACTGCGTTAATATTGTAGCATTTTCAATACAGTTATCTATCTGTTCAACTGCGAAACAGAGTAACAAAACAAACGCAGTTGTCCATAACTTTAAAAATATATAAGGGTTGAGATATTTATGGAAGATAAAGAAGACTACAACTTCAAGCTAAGTGAAGAACAGATAAAGCAGTTCTGGGAAAAGGAGAAAATCTACAAGTTCAAGCCAGGAAAGAAGATATACTCAGTTGATACTCCACCACCAACTGTTTCTGGTAAGATGCATATTGGGCATGCTTTTCAATATTCGCAGATGGATTTTATGGCAAGATTCAAGAGAATGCAAGGATTCAATGTTTTCTACCCCTTTGGGACAGATGATAATGGCTTGCCAACTGAAAAATTAATTGAGAGATTGAAAAATGTTAAAAGTAAGGACATGCAGAAAATGGAGTTTATTGAATTATGTTTGAAAACTCTTAAGGAGATTACTCCTGGGTTTATTAAAGACTGGAAAGACCTGGCTATAAGCTGTGATTATGATGTTTATTATTCTACTATTGATAAGCATTCTCAAAAGCTTTCTCAAATGTCTTTTATTGAGTTATTTAAACAGGGAGAAATCTATAGAAAAGCTTTCCCAGGTTTGTGGTGCGTTGAGTGCCAAACTGCAATTGCCCAGGCTGAACTGGAAGATAAAAATCTTGATAGTTTATTCTCGACTTTGAAATTTTCTGTTGCTGGCAAGGATTTGCCGATTGCTACAACTCGACCTGAGCTGTTGGCTGCTTGTGTTGGGGTTTTTGTTAACCCTAAAGACAAAAGATTTAGCAAGATTGTGGGAAAGAAAGCAAGGGTTCCTCTTTTTAATTTTGAAGTTCCTGTAATTGCAGACAAATCTGCTGATATGGAAAAAGGAACAGGAGTTCTGATGATTTGCTCCTATGGAGATAAGTATGATGCTGAAGCTATAACAAAATACAAACTTGAACCAAGAGTAATTCTAAATAAAGATGGGACATTGAATATTCAAGAGTATGAGGGATTAAAGATAAAAGAAGCCAGAAAGAAAATTCTTCAAGATTTAGAAGAACAAGGATTGGTTGTTGAGAAAAAACAAATTAAGCATGCTGTTAATGTTCATGATAAGTGTGGAACTGAAATTGAGCTGTTGCCAAGCGAGCAGTGGTTTATTAAGATTTTAGATAAGAAAAAGAAATTGCTTGAACAAGGAAATAAAGTTTCCTGGAAGCCTGAGTTTATGAGAAAAAGATATGAAAATTGGGTTAATGGTTTAGAGTGGGATTGGAATATTTCTAGAGACAGGCATTTTGGGATTCCTATTCCAATTTGGGAATGCAAGGAATGTGGAAAGCTAATCACAGCTGATGAAAAAGAACTGCCTCTGGATCCTTCAAGAGTTAAGAAAATTTGTTGTGGAAAACTTGCAAGCCCAGAATTAAAAGTTTTTGATACCTGGCAGACTTCTTCAATTTCTCCTGAAATTGCCAGTGAGCTTGTGCAAGGAAAAATCAAGCAGCCATATTCTGTTAGATGTAATGCTCATGATATAATCAGAACTTGGGATTTTTATACTATTGTTAAATCTTTGATGCATCAGAAAACAATACCTTGGCAGAATATCATGATTTCTGGCTTTGTTACATTACAAGGAGAAAAAATGTCAAAAACCAAAGGAAATGTTATTGCTCCTCAAGATATAACAAGCAATCACGGAGCAGATTCTCTGAGATACTGGGCTGCAAGTTCTAAACTTGGCGAAGACACTGATTTTCAAGAAAAAGAAGTTGTTACAGGCAAGAAATTTGCGACTAAAATCTGGAATGCTTCTAAGTTTATATTCCAGAATTTGAAATTACTAAAAAAACCTGGAAAACTTGAGGAAATTGACAGGCTTTTCTTGACTAGATTAAATAATCTAGTTGAAAAAGCTACAAAATATTTTGAAGATTATGAATATGCCCGGGCTAAGAATCATGTGATTGATTTTTTTTGGCATGATTTTTGTGATAATTATCTTGAAATTGTTAAGAATAGAATTTATTCAGGAATAAAAAAAGAATCAGCTGAATATGTTTTGTACTTAAGCTTGAGAACAATATTGAAGCTGATGGCTCCGATAACTCCTTTTATTACAGAGGAATTGTACTTGAAATACTATCGCGAAAAAGAGAAAGAAAAAAGCATTCATATATCCAAATGGCCTGAAAAAATCAAGGTTAAATCTAGCAAAGATGATTTAGATATTTGGGATAGCTTTATTGAGATTTTGACAAAAGTTAGATATGCGAAAAGCAAGGCTCAGAAGTCAATGAAAGCTGAAATTATTTTGATAATTGAGCCTAAGATAAAAAAACAACTTGGGGATTTGCTTGAGGATTTGAAAGCTGTCACAAGTTCTAGAGAAATTAAGACTGGGGAGTTTGGGGTGAAGTTTATTTAAAATGAAAAATGGAAGATTTAATAAAAGAGGTTAAGGAATTAATTAAAAAATATCAGAAAGAAGACTTTGAATATGGAAAGCCAGTTGATTACCTGCTTTTCCGAACTAATACCAATAAAAATGATATAGAGAAAGAAATAATTAACTGCAAAAATCTTGAATTTGTTGAAAAACAACTAAGAAAAAATGAGATAAGATATGTGCTCTATTTTATATATAGCAGAAGGAAAGGCAGGGCTTATGTTTTAAAATTTAATAGTAAAATTAGGATAATCACGATTTATCCATTAGGGAAAAAGACCCTTAGAAAATACAGAAAGAAAAGGTTTAAAAAATGAAACAATCTAAGAATAATATGGAAAATAAATTTAACTTTAATTACAGCATAGAAGATGATATTTTATCAATTTATAGCAATAGCTCTCCTGAGGAGAGTATAGAATTTTCAGAAAATTTAGTTATAGACATTGATAAGGATAATGGGATTGTCGGATTGGAAATTTTTGATGCAGCAGAATTTTTTAATACTTTAAATGAGCAAATTGACAGAGATTTTCTTGAGAAACTGGAAGAAGTTCATTTGGAATGCAAGGAATTTAGAAACAATTGGTATATCCTTCTGTTATTTAAGGCAAATGGCAAGGAAATAAGACAGCCAATGCCTTTGTTAAGAAAAAGCGAGTATAAAAGCCCCTTGATTGTTAGCTGTGCTTAGGGGTTTATTTAGGCTTTTTCCCCTTATAAGCTTCAACACCTTCTTTTAATTTTTCTTCTTTCTATTCTTAATTAAATAATAAATTGGGTGGAAGCCTAGAAGGACTAGACCTGCTAGAATAATTAGGGTTCCTGGGATGAGGGGGGTAAATAAACCAACTATCCCGAAGATTATGAATAAAACCCCGAGAATTATGCTGAACATTTTGATAAGCTCTTTTTGCCAGGTTTTCATAATTAATCTAGAAATCAAGGGGTTATATATTTTGCTATTTTTGAAATTTATTGGTAAAAATAAAACTATTTTTGTATACTTAGTAATTGTGATTTGTTTGATTAATTGAAGTAACTAATTTTTTAAACCTTTTTATACAGAAAACCAGCAACAGCAAGGTTTAAAAACACATTTTTGGTTTGATGTTTATGAAAATTAAGTATATTAAAGATGAGAAAAATGAAGCTGAGATAGAGTTTGATAATGCAACCATAATTGAAGTTTTGAGAGTTTATCTTGGTAAAGACGAGAATGTTAGCTTTGTAGCTTGGAAAAGAGAGCATCCAAGCAAGAATCCTGTTCTAAAAATAATGACAGAGGGCAAGACAGTCAAGAAAGCCCTGGCTGATGCAGCTGAACAAATTGAGAAAGAAGCTGATAAGTTGGTTGAGAATTTTAGGACCTCAAAAACTAAATAGTTTTTGATGAAGCTAAATAATGAGATAATTACTCGCTTCGTTTTGTTGATTTCTAATTGGTTTCAAGCTTAAGTCTCAAATAAGTTTATTAATTACTAACACTCTAGTATTTCATGTTTGGAGAATATAGCAAGGAAGATGGGGAAAAATTGCTTAAACTAGCTAGGGCGAGCATAGAGGAAGAGTTTTCAAGTATAAAACCCGAAATTCCTGAAAGGAAACAATTTAAGCAAGCTAGGGGGGTATTTGTAACATTAACTAGGAATAAAAAATTAAGGGGTTGTATTGGTATTCCTTATCCTGAAAAAGCCATAACTCAAGCCATATATGAAGCTGCAAAATCTTCTGCTTTTTCTGACCCCAGGTTTCCTTCTGTCAAAGAAGAAGAATTAAAAGACATTAAAATAGAGATTTCAATTTTAACTATCCCGGAAGATGTTAATGATATTTCTGAGATTAAAGTTGGGAGAGATGGATTAATTTGCAATTATCTTGGATATGCTGGGCTGTTGTTGCCTCAGGTTGCAACTGAATATAAGATGACTAGGATTCAATTTTTAGAAGCTTTATGTAATAAAGCGGGCTTGCCTAGAGATAACTGGCAAAGTAAAAACTTCAAGATAAAGAAGTTTTCTTGCCAGATATTTAGCGAAGATTAATTTTATTGGTAAATACTAACTTCGTTTCAGTATACTTGATAATTGTGCAAGCATTTATTTCACTAAACCAACACAATTTTTCCTGCGGCGAATAAGTTTTCTTTTACTAATTTATTTTTTAGCGAAATCTCCGAACTCTGAGGAGATTGAGCTTAAATTTCTCGAGCTCATCAGAGCGAGAATTATACCCTAGAGAACAATAAAGTTTAAAAAGTAGTTTAAAATGTGTTTTTTGAGGAATCCAGCAAAATGTCAGAAAATTCAGAAGCAGCACATCTTCATGCAGATAATGCATTGAAAACTCCTGACGAGAGAGACAGAGTAAGAAGCGGGGGGTTACCTCATTTTGTTCGTTCTGACACATCCACTCTAGAATCCCGTGGCGAATTATCTCGGCTTGGAATAACTGAGGATAATTTTGTTGCTGCAATGATAAATGATTCTATCGTTGTTGTATCTTCTCGAAAGGCTGCTGATAATGCATTTTATAAACAAGTTCAAGCTTATTGCCACCTTTAGTTTCTAGTTAATCTTCTTGTATGCCAAATTCTTCTTAGAATGAAGAAAGCAAAAACTCCGAAAACTGCTACTATGAATATTATTGCTAGACTATTTGCCGTGTTTTCTCTGAGATAAACAGCTAAACCGCCTATTCTCGAGTTGCTTACTATAACTTCTTCCTGCAGGAATGCTGAAGCTAGGTCTGAATTTGCATTTATTACAAGATTAAATGTTCCTGATAGTGACTCATTCAAGGCAAGGGAAGTTTTGAAATTTCTTTCTTCGTTTATTTCTAGAGTTTGAGTTTCTTTAACCTCGGCTATCTTTTCTGTTCCTTTAAACAAAATAATCTGAAGCTCTACTTTTTGTTGTTTTCCTGAAAGTTCTTTTAGTGTGTAGTTAATTTCCAAGGAATTTTCAAGATTCTTGGCTTCAACTAGCACAAGCCCGAGCTTTTTTTCCATTATTTCTAGAGAAATAGTAAAGTTCTGTGTTGATTCTTCACAACTTATTGCTAGACTTAAGTTATATAATCCTGGAAGTGTTTCCCGAGGAATATTCAAGTCTAGGATAAACTCACCACTCTGCCCTGCACTCAAATCTGATGAGGTACTTGAACTGACAATCCAGGAAGAATCTGATTTTATCCTGCAGTCATTCATGAAATTGCTAACTGAATTTTTTATTTTTAACTCAAGCTTCTTTTTTTCTCCTGCATTTGCTATTATGCTCGAATCTCCTGTTATGTCAAAATATTTTATTGTTCCTGATGAACTAGAACTTGAGCCGCCACCTCCACTGCTAGTTGAAGGATTGCTTGTTCCTGAAGAACTTGAGACTGTAAAATTTTTATTAATATAAATCGTGTTTCCTGCAGAATCATTTGCAAAAAACCAGAAGATGTAACTTGAGTCTAAATCTACATCGAAACTTGTTGAACTGCAGTTTATTATTTCTGTATTTGGCTTGATAATTGCTCCTGATGATTGATAGCTTAAGTTATAGTAACATTTTGTGTTTGTTGTATCTGAAATTGTGAAGGTTATTGGGATGCTAGATTTTGAGCTGTAACTTGATTCTGGCTTAGTCAAAGCTACTTGAGGAACAGTATAATCAACAGAGAAGCTTTTATTCCCATTCATTGAACTGTGACTTGAGTTATCATTGCATTTTATATTCCACTGATAATTTCCTTCTGTTAGATTTAGTAGAAAGAAGTTTGGAATTCCTGAGCTAATTGTTTTTGATTGATTTAAATGCCAGCCTGTCCAGTTCCCCCATAATTCACAAGAATCTAAATCTATATCTGTTGTTGTAAATGTAAAATTTATCAAGCTATTGCTAAGATAAGCATTTACTGGCGAGTTTAAGATTATTGTTGGCGCTCCAATGTTTATCTCAAAGCTAACTTGATTACTAGCTGAATTTCCTAAACTATCATTTGCAAAAAGGGTGATTGTATGGGTTTCGCTGGATGTAGAGAAAGTTGTGTTCTGCCCGCAGTTTATTGAGCTATTGGCTTGATTATCAATATTCCACCAGCAAGCTTGTAGGTTTGTGTCGCTTGCTGAATAGTTTAATTCTAAACTTGTGTTTGTGCCATAGGTTGCCCCGCTTTGGGGCGAGGTTATTGTTATTGATGGGGATATGCTATCAACAAAGAAACTAACTTGAGAATAATTTATATTTCCTAGACTATCATTTGTATAAATTATAATTGTATTGCTTCCTTGATTCCAGGTTGATGAGATGGGTTGGTTACAAGTTGTACTTGTGTTGCTTGCTCCATTTATTGAATATTTGCAAGCTTGTAAATTTGTATCAGAAGCTGTGTAAATTATTGGTAGCTGATTATTTATGGTATCTGCATTATTTAATGGGGAAGTTATTTCTATTTGGGGGTTTATACTATCAACAAAGAAACTAACTTGGCTAGAAGCTTGCAATCCATAGGTATCATTTACCCAAACTTGCCATATATTGTTTCCTTGCAAACTTGATATTTCGCTAACATTTTGTCCGCATATTATTGTTGTGTTGCTTGAACTAGGATTTAGAGAGTATTTGCAGGTTTGAAGATTATTGTTTATATCTGAAACATGATAGCTTAGAATAGATTGAATCGAGTTATAGTTTGAGTTTGATGGATTAATAATTGAAATTGATGGGGCTGCATTTTGAATTGTATAGTCTAAAGTAACATTATTCAAACTAGGGTTTAAACTTGTTGAATCTCTTGTTAAATTAACTCGATATTGAAGGTATCTTGAGAGTAAATTAATATTACTCAAGTTGGGGGTTTGCCAGATTCCATCTGAGCAGTCTGATTGTGAGCAATTTCTAACTTGAAATGATAAGCTTGAGTTTTGAATAATTGAGATCATTCCTCTTGAAGCACCATTTCCTGAATTGTAAGAACCATTTACTTGCGACCATGAAACACCATAATTTGTAGATTTATACACTGCCCCAGTAGATAAGCCCGTTATAGCATATATGTTCCCGTTGCTGTCTCCTGTTCCAGATAAAATTCCATGTGCCCCAGCAAAACTATTGTTCACAATGCTCCAGCTTTTTCCAGAATTAATTGATTTCCATATCTCTTTATTTGATTGAGTAAGTATATACAAATTGTTAAGCTTATCAGAGAACATATCTTGGGTATCTGTTGCCCCTCCGTAACTTGAATTAACTTGGGTCCATGTTGTAGCAGAATCTATTGATGAATAAACTGCTCTTGAACTATCTACAACAAATATGGCTCCTGAAGAATTTGTTGCTGCTCCTTTTGCTGTTGCTCCATTATAGCTTGTTGCACTATTCCAGCTTATTCCTTTATCACTTGACTTATAAACCAAAATACCTGTTGCTCCTGCAAAGGCATAGATACTATTTCCGAAGGCGGTTCCGGCAAATAAATCTTTATTTGAAAAAGTGCTGTTGACTAGAGTCCAAGAATAACCAAAATTACTGGAACTATAAATTTCTTTTTGTATACTTTTTATTATATACAAACTAGAAGAATCTGAGAAAATATCTTGTGTTCCTCCTGGAGTCGATCCTGTGTAACTTGAGTTTTTCAAACTCCAACTAACTCCTGAATTTTGGGAGAAATAAACATTTGCTTTGGCATCAACAGCATAAAACTCCTCTGAACTAGGGGTTGATGAGATAAAACTTATATTGTTCCATAGAGAAATTGTAGATGCGTCGAAGATTCTTGAAGTGAAGTTTCCTGTTGTATTTGTTCCTTTTAATAAGATAGAGCTCCCATTATAGTATGTGTTTGAGAATGTTCCTTGATCAAAATCCTTAAAATTAGCTGCCAGAACGAGGCATGAAGCTAGCAAAATTAATAATAAGATAATTACCCCCCTTTTCATGATTTTGTTACGATTATAAAGTTTTTAAATGTTTTTGGTTTTTATTAGTAGTAACTAACTGCTGATTTTGTTGGTAAATAATAAGCTTCGCTTTGTATACTTGGTAATTGAGTTCTTAGTTAAGATAATTGTAGTCAAAAACCAATTAATTCCCTACCATTCATCTACCAAAAAAGTTTTCTTTTTACTAATTGAGTTTAAATTTGTGTGAAACAATAATTTTATAAATGAATTATTCCTAAGGAAATAATGAAAAAGGGTGTTTTGGTTGCTATCTTGATAATAAGTTTCTTGAGTTTTGCCTATTGTCAGGGGGAGAAAATTGATGTTTCTTTAATTAAAGAGAGTTTTTCTCCTGGTGAGAATATTAGCTTTAGGGTTTCTTTGCTGGATAAAGATAATAATCCAATTCAAGCTGAAGTTGGAATTATTCTTCAGGATGCTGAGAAGATAAATGAGATTCAAGCCACTGTTAATTCAAATGAACTAGCTAGTGTATATTTAGGGAATAAAGCATTGAGCGGGTATTGGAGGATTATTGCCAGCTATAATGACAATGAGGCAACTAGAATTTTCTCAATTGAAACTCAGGAAATAGCTAGATTTGAGATTCAAGGAGATAAGCTTGTTATTACTAACACAGGCAATACAAATTATATTCAGACAATTCAAATTCTTATTGGAGATACAATTGGCACAAAAGACATCGCTTTGGGAATTGGAGAGTCAACTAGTTTTAGATTGATTGCTCCTGATGGAGATTATAATATTAGAGTTTCAGATGGAAAAATAAGCATTATGAAAGAAAATGTTGTTCTTTCTGGAAATGTCGTAGGAATATTAGATGAGAAGCTTCTTGAACCAAGTTCTATTACCGGTGGAATAAAGACTGAAAAAGGATTGATCTCAAGTTTTAAGAATAATGCTGTTGTTTATATTTTTTTATTGCTTGTTATTTGTGCTTTTATTTTAGTTGTTATTGAAAGAAGATATAGAAGAAAAATGTTAGGAAGATAATTTAAGCGAGTTTTCAGGGAGATAAGTTTATATTTGCCCAATTTATATTTGTCCTATGGAAGAGTATAAGGAAGAAACAATTAAAGCATATAA
>JAPLYA010000005.1 GCA_026395775.1 Candidatus Pacearchaeota archaeon | reverse complement strand
AAAATGGTATTTTATTCTGAAAACTTTATGATAAGATTTACAGAGCTCATTTTCCATAAGAAAACCAAGCATTTGTTGGTTTAATAGTTTTTCTTGGTTTTCACCCTGTGCCAAGAGCACAGGGTATAGCTATTAATAAAGGCAAAAATCTTAGGGGTATTTTGGAAAGAATAGGATTTTTTATTAGTGCAATAGCCTATGCAGTTTTAATATTTCCTACCTATGGATTTATTTTTAGTACGTCGAATGCTGCGCAAAATGGAGCCCAAGTTGTCCAGCTGAGAAATATTATTAGTACTATCTTTCTCCTACCTTTTGGAAAATGGATTGTGGGCATAATTGGAGGGCTTGTTTTAGGAGTTGGTTTGTATCAAGTATACAAAGGACTACGTTATGATTTTGGCAAGCTAATTAGATCCTATAAATTAACTGATAAACAGATTAAGGCTGTTAAAATAATAGGGCGCATTGGCACATTAGGACGAGCAATAGTATTCTTTCTTATAGGCCTATTCTTATTATTTGCAGCTTATAATGCCAACCCAGAACAAGTAAAGGGAATAGATGGAGTACTCTTAATTATACTACAGCAACCTTATGGAAATTTGCTTCTGGGAATTGTTGCACTGGGGCTCATTGCTTTTGGGGGTTACTCTTTATTGAGTGGTTTTTTGTTTAAGTTTAAGAGATAATAAAAGATTATGAACCTTAGGTAACACGCCCCCACGAGTTGGTTATTTCTTCGTAACAATCGGAATAATTGACTTCACAGTCTTTATTGCTTCTTGAGGAACAATTGACTTGGCTTCTTTTGTTTCAACTTTTACTGCTTGCTTTAAGCCAGGTATGGATCTTTCAATAAGAACTAATAACATAAACCAGAATAATCCTAGAGACATTCCGGCTATAACATCACTAAACCAGTGAACATGAAGTATTATTCTGCTGATTCCAACAGCTATGAAGAAAGAAGAGAACAGAATTATTAATACATATTTTACTGTCTTGTTTTTAAGATCATCTTTAAATGAATAAATAAGTAAACAAACAAAAGCAATTGCTGAGATTGCATGGCCACTGGGAAAACTAAAAGTGTTTTCTATTAAATTTTCTGGTCTTACACGCTGAACAAGATCTTTTATTACTAATTGTAATAATGAAGCTCCTACGATAGTTATTGTCGAAATTACAGCATAACGCCATCTTTTTTTATAGAGTAAAAAGACAATAGCGATTATGGAAAGTACAGCAATCATAATTGAGCCTCCGAGATTTGTAATGAAAAAAGCTATTTTAGTTATAAAAGAAGAATAGACAATTGCATTAAACCAAGCATCAATTTTTAAAATAGATCCTTGGTAAAAAACTGATTCAAGCATTTTTGTGAAAATATACAGTGAAATAATATTAGTAATAGGAATACCTACATGATATCTGGGGGATTCTTTCCTTGGCTTTCTGACATAAGGATAGGCATATAAAATTAAAATAATAACAACAACTACAAAGAAAATCAGCCAGATTAGCCAATGGCTTAGTACAGGCAGGAAAATATTGATAAAATCATTTGTAGTTAACATAGATAAATAAAGCTAAGAAGGTATTTAATTGTGTCCTTTTTCAAGCAAAACATGTTTAAGAAACCTTTTTATACTATACGCGATAATTGATTATTATGGGCAAATGGTTTAGTTGGGGTTGGTTAATCTTTTGGATAATCGTTTGTTTTCCTATTGCAATTATTTACATTCTAATCAAACTCGGCAACAAAAAGAGATAATCTAAACATCAAGTCGGCTAAAATAAACCCCAAAATTTACTCTTACAGCGCCTTTTTGATATCTTATTATTTCTTCTATTTCTATTATTTTCTAAAATAAAGCTAGTTTAAAAATATTTATATGCTACTTCACCAACTTCTTCAATATCTCAGAAATCCTCATAAATTCGGATTTCTGACGAGCCTAAAAAATCATTTCACAAGTTTTTTTAGGATATCACTAACTTCCTTAGCATTAACCTTACCCTTAAACTTAGCCATAACCAGCCCCATATAAGCATTCTGGCTTAAACCTGGTTTTTCCTTAACCAATTTTAAAATTTCTTCTTCAATATTCTCAACTTTTTCTCTAGTAAAAGCTTCTTCTAGCTTTTTTCCAAGAACAACTTCTCTCATAACATCATATAGTTCGCTTTCCTCAATCTTGCCAGAGGAAACAGCTTGCAAGATTGTTTCAATAACATCAATTGTCAATATTTCTTCAACTTGAATTCTGGTTTTCTTCTCTTTTGAAGCTAAATCATTCAACCATAAAGTCAAAATCTTCGCAATCAAATCAGGCTTGTTATATACTTGAATTAATTCTTGGAAATCTTCGGTTTTCCTATTTTCAGCAAGCAGCTTAACAAGCTCCTCATTCAACCCGTGTTTTCTCAATTCATCTTTTATCTCAGATTTCAATTTAGGTAGTTTATTTTTTGCTTCATTTATCAAATCTCTAGAAATATGCAGCAAAGGCAAGTCTGTTTCAGGATACATTCTTGCTCCCCCGGGCATTGGCCTTAGAAATGTTGTTGTCCCATCTTCATTTGCTTTTCTTACTTCTGCTTGTGATTTTTTATT
>JAPLYA010000136.1 GCA_026395775.1 Candidatus Pacearchaeota archaeon | reverse complement strand
TGGAAATTATTCTGGAATAATAAATGTTTCAAGCCTAAATGGAGGAACACAGAGCCTTAATTTGAATATAAATGTTTCTGTAAATGGCAGCTGGTATATCCTACCTTCTGGAAATTTAAGCTATGTTTATAATTTCTCATTAAGCGAAGGAGGGTATGTTGGCAACTATACTATTTTTAATATTGGAAATATCAATTTGACTTTGAATTTAAGCTACCAACCCGGAAGAACAACTTTATATACTGAAGCTGGAATCTTCACCCAGAATTACACTGTTAATAATGAGCTAACAAATCCGTTATTCTTGAATGTTGCTAAAGGAGGAAATGTCACATTCAAGCTTTATCAGACAGGATATGCCTCTCATTTGAATGATGTTGGAGTGCTATTTAAAATTTATAATGAAAGTGCAAATCCTTCTGTTTTGAATATGCAGGAAGCATTCTATATCAAAGAGAAGCCTCCAAATGTTACTGATGTATTGTTTTATTTTGATGATATTCTAGGAAATGTTGCAGAGCTGAATAAAAATATTACAATAAAAGTAAGAGCAACAGATGATGTTGGAGTAAACAAGACTGCGACTGTTATTAATGTCAGCTATTCTGGCGTGACTGTAAGCCTAAATGCCACTTCACTAGAAGATATTTTTGGGGAATATACTGGAGGAACAAAGAAGACAATTTTGAACTTCACTGCTAATTTTACTCCTGTTGTTACAGGAGTTTATAGTGTCAGAGTTAATATTTTAGATTTGGCAGAGCCTGTTAATCCATATACCTCTGCTATGTACAATTTTACTGCGTATGGAGCAACAAGCGTAAGTTTAAGCCAGAATGTGTCAAGTGTAAACATATCTTCTTTGGATAAGGACAATAAATTTATTTTTTATATTAATTTTAGTGCAAATAATCTCGGGAACACCAGTGCTTATGACTCTAATTTAACTTATTCAAAAATCTTAGGCATAATCATTTCTAATTATTCTTTTGGAGAGATTGCAAGAAATACTGTTCCAAGCGAAATAAGGCAGATTAATATTTCGCAACTGATTTGGCCTGGGCAGTATAATGTAACCACAACTTTAAGATGGAGAAATCCAGATGCCACTTATTCCACTGATACTAAAACCCTAATTATAAATGTATTATCAAATAAGTCAATTGCTTATTCCCCAAGTTTAATTAACCTGACTGTTATCGCTGGCACAAGTAATTTTACAATTTTAACAATAAATAATTCGGGAAATGATAACCTGACAAACATAAACTTGAGCTGCTTGTCTGGAACATTGTGCTCTCAGCTTACTGCCAGATTTAACGAGTCTAATTTCAATATTCCTGCTAATTCTTCAAGAAACATAAATGTAAGTTTGGAAGCTACAAGTTATTTATCTGCCGGATATTATTCTGGGATAATAAATATCTCAGAACAAAACATCTCAAAAACAATTGGGGTTTATTCGACTGTTCCTGAAACTTTATCCTGGAGTGCTTCTCCTAGGTCGATAAATTCAACAAGAGCTACCTCCAGCTCCGGAGATTTGCAGGAAGTAAGCATCGAAAATACAGGCAATGTTAATTTGACACTTTTTATTAGTTCAAATAATGTTTCACTTGTAGAGGCAAATGTTTCGGACCTTGTTGTTACAATTGCAACAAATAGAAGTTTTATGCTAAATTATTCAGCTCCTCCTGAAGAAGGGAGTTACATTGTTTTGATAAATATAACAAATTCAACTGCCTCTCCTGCTCAATTAAATATAACTGTAAATTTAACTGCAACAAAAACAAATGTAACAATCTTATCACCAACAGCTTCTTCACCTTTAATAAATTTAACTTATGGAATGAATATAAGCATTTTAGCAAACGTGAGTTATGCTGATACCATAATCTCAAGCAATGTCAGCTGGAGTGCCAGTATTGGAGGTTCAAGCTGCACTAATGTTAATTATAGTTACTTGAATTCAAATGTTGGCTGGAATATCAATTGTATGGTCCCTAATCTGGTAGATGCAAGAACCTACGACCTAACTTTAGCAATGGTTCATGTAAATTATGGAACAATTATTCAGAATGCTTTTAATTCCATTATTTACAGAGATTTAACCCCCCCAGCATTTAATATAACAAGAAATAACATTAATAAAAGCAATAGCATAAATCTGCAGGCAAATATAACAGACAACCTTGCTATAGACAGCGCTTTAGCTGTATTAATCTACCCAAATTCAACTCATGAAAATATAAGCCTTGGATTAAGCAGCGGATTTTATATTAATAATTCTTTTGTTCTGGATTTTCCAGGGGAATATTTAGTTAATTATACTGCTAATGATACAACAGGAAATTTTAACTCAACAACAGACTGGTTTGAAGTTTATGACGAGTATACCAGAAAGTTTGTATTCAGCAATTATCAGTCAATTCCAATTGCAAATCTGAACATGAGTCTGCTAAGGCCAAATTCAACAGAGGTTTTTATGAGCAATTTAACTTCTTCATTGGGTGATGTAAACTTTTATCTTAACAAAAGATTCTATGATTTGCGGGTTATTTTGGAGGATAATTCTGTTTTTGTAAGAAATGTGAACTTGACTAACTTGAATTTTAGCTTCAATTTGCATGAGATTCAGGGAACAGATTTATCTGAGATAGTAACTTTGTACAAGCCTTTTGTTGGAATAGCAAGCAATTCAACAGGGTTGGAAGATAATGTTGTTAATGCTATATTTAATTATTCTGGATATGGCTATGATTCTGCTTCAAACCTGGGAGTTGTTAAATGTGCAAACTGGAATTTTACCTCGAGAAAATGTTTGGGAAGTTGGGGCGCAGTAACAAGTTCCACAACTTCGACTTGTTCTGCTGACTGTAAGGAAACAACAGTGAGTGTGACTACCTCTGGAGGGGGTGGCGGGGGCGGAGGTGGAGGCGGGGGAGCTTTGAGTGATTCTGCTTTGGACCAAATACAGAAGTTACTAAAAAATTATTTTAATGTTGGAGGAATAAGAATAGAAACAACCTCAATTTATAAAGAAATGTTTGCAGGAGAGACTACTACCTTTAGAATAAAAGTTGTTAATACCTTGAGTACTGGCGCAACAATTTCTTTAAGTGCAGATAGTGATGTAAAGCAGTTTTTGTTTTTTGAAACAACTGAGATTGCATTAGCTGCAAATGAAGAAAGAGATGTTTTGATTAAGATTATCGCCCCAAAATTAATTGAGCCTGGAAATTATGATGGGGATTTGATTTTGAAATCTGGGAAAAATGAGGGCAAGATTCCTGTGACGATAAGGATATTATCTCCTGAAGGAAAACTTTTGGATATAAAAATTCAGCCTTTGACTCCTACTGTTAAGCCTGGTGGAATATTAAGACTGCAGACAGATTTGCTAAACCTTGGCAAAACAAAAAGAGTAGATATCCAGTTGGATTTGCAATTGCTGGATATTTATACAGGAGAAATTTTAGCCAGAAACGAAGAAGCACTTGCTATTGAGACAACAATATCTACTATAAAAAATCTTTCAATTCCTAAAGATACGCCTGTGGGCAAGCACATGATAAAAGGAACAGCATCTTACAGCAATATAGAACAAAGCAGCATGCAGGCATCAAGCATAGCCTATGTTAATGTTCAATATTCATTATTGCAGAGAAAAATATTATGGATTCCTGTCTGGGTTTACTTAATTTTATTAGTGCTAACTTCAGGAGGGTTTGGAAGCTATTATTATTACAGATGGCTTGAGTTTAGAACTAAAAGATTCAAGACAAAAGTTGAATTCAATAAACTGCCTTCTGTATCTGGTTCATCAATATTTGTAGGAAAAGTAGCAGAGACAGAGGTTAGAACATTTATGGATTTGAATAAACTTCAGATGCACACTTTAATTGCAGGAGCAACAGGTGGGGGGAAAACAGTTGCAGCTCAGGATATTATTGAAGGGGCTTTGTTGCATAAGAAAAGTGTTATTGTATTTGACCCGACTGCTCAATGGACTGGATTTTTCAAGCCATGTGAAGACAAGACAATGATGAAGAGATTTAAATATTTTGACATGAAAGTTAAAGATGTAAGAGGATTCAATGGAACAATTAAAACAATTAAAGATCCTTATGAATTAATAAATATAAAAGATTATATTGGCAGAGAGGGAGAGATAACTATTTTCAATATAAGCAATTTAACTCCAAAAGAAATGGAGATTGTTGTTGCCTCGACTATCCAACAGATATTTAAGAGCCAGCCAGATGAAAGCAAGGACTTGAAAACATTAATTGTTTATGATGAAGTGCATAGATTGCTTCCAAAGTTTGGAGGAAGCGGCGAGGGGTTTGTTCAGTTGGAGAGAGGATGCAGAGAATTTAGAAAATGGGGAATTGGACTTGTTTTAATCTCGCAAGTATTAAGTGACTTTGTTGGAGAGATTAAAGCAAATATAGGAACTGAAGTTCAGCTTGGAACAAGATATGAAGGAGATTTGGAGAGAGTCAGCATGAAGTATGGGGAAGATGTTTTGAAATCTGTTGTTAAAGAACCTATTGGAACAGGAATGGTTGTAAATGCAGAATATAATTCAGGCAGGCCTTATTTTGTCTCATTCAGGCCTTTGATGCACAGCACGAAAAGATTAACAAATGAAGAGCTTGGCAAGTATGAGAAATACTTTGAAGAAATAGAAGATTTGGATTTCCAGGTTTCTGAAATAAAGAAGCTGGAGATAGATGTTCTTGACCTTGAGCTAGAGATAAAGCTCGCCAAGGCAAAAATAAAGGGGGGACAATTCCAGATGGCTGATATGTATTTAGAAACATTAAGACCTAGAGTAGAAGAAACCTGGAAAAAAGCTGGAAAAACTCCAAAGCATTTAGTTAAAGAGAGAATTAAAGCAGAGGAAGTTAAAGCAGGAATTGAGACAGCTAAAAAAGAAAGAGAGAAATTTGTAAAGAAAAATCCAGAAGAGGCTGTTTCATTTGAACAACAGGTTAGAGATGTTGGAAAAGCTCTTGAAGAAAAAAAGAAAAAAGGCATAAAAACAAGTGAGCTGGAGATAAAACTTGGGGATTTGAAAAATAGATTGAAACCATTTGAGGGGAAAGTAAAAAGCAAGGATGCTGTTGGGGTTACAGAAGAAATTGAGAGGTTGAAAAAAGCTATTCTTACTTTGAAGTAATGAAAAATTGAGGAA
>JAPLYA010000046.1 GCA_026395775.1 Candidatus Pacearchaeota archaeon | reverse complement strand
TTATGTTGCAACAGTTGGAGAAGGAGTTAACGCAGACATAATCAGAGAATATATCGAAAAGCAGGGAAGAAAAGGAGAACATCTTAAGCTGTTCGATTTCATTTAGAGATGCCCTGTGCTCTTGGCACAGGGAGGTTCACTCCTCAAGCTTTTCTAGAGGCATATCAGCTATATCTCTCAAGCTTTCAGCAACAGAAAAAAGTTTTCTAGAAACTTTTTCTGTGTTTTCATCCCGAGTTCTTAAGCTTATCAAACAAGAAATCAAAATTTTCCAGGGTTCTTCTTTCTCTCGCATACTGTTTAAGGTAGTTCTCTCAACTGATTTGTAATGTTCCTCAAGCTGGTTCATAATTTCATCAATTTTGTTCATTTGAAAGCAGATTCTTTTATAGGATCTCTTTTGTTATCAACCAGATATTGTATCCCTCTGAATAAGGGTTGCGGAAGATTATACCAAGAATGCCATTCCCAGCCCTCATTTTTGTTGGGTTCCATATTTTTAGGAGTTCCTCTAATATATTTAGCTCTTACAAATAAAACAACATAATGCCCTTTTCCAAGCATCTCATTTGGAACAGCAGCAAAAGGAAATTTATCATCAATTAATTCAACTTCTAAATCTCCACCGCATTCTTCTTTTATCTCTCTTCTAACACAATTCTGGTAATCCTCTTTAAATTCAAGATTCCCCCCCGGAAAAGCATATAATCCTTCACCTCTCGAATTTTTTCTTTTTCCAATTAGAACTTTTTTTCCATCTACAATTAAAACAGCCATGCAGACTCCTGGTTTTTCTTCTTCCATAGTATGGTCCCGATGGGATTTGAACCCACGACACCCGCATTAAGAGTGCGGTGCTCTGCCAGGCTGAGCTACGGAACCTTGCTTATGCCAGAGAATTAAAGTTTAAAAATATGATGCTCAAGGCAAGATAAGAATTATAAACTTGATTTTTCTTATTTAATTATGAAATTAAACTATGTTGATGGCTTTAAAATCAGAAACACCTTAGATGCAGGCTTCGGAGTTATCGGTTCTAGAGCAATTTATTCTTATATCCCAAAAGGAGAAATTTGGTTTGATAAGTTGTATACAAAAGAAAAAGAGCATTTTCTCAAAATTCATCTTTATGAATTAAAACTGATGAAGGAGAGGGGTTATGAACAGGCAAGAAAAATAATTGAAAAAAAATTCAGAAAAAAAGAAAAGCCACCAAATTTTGTTATTAAAAAAGCCAACTATAAGGGCTTTGTTGCTAAATATGTTGATGGTAGAATTATAAGAAAATATATTGATCCCAAATTCATTTTGGGTTGTCATTCAGTTGGTCTAGGAAGAGATTATTTGAACAAATTTATGGGAAAAAAAGAAATCTGGATTGACATAATACAGAATAAACGAGAATATAAGTACACTTTGCTTCATGAGTGGTTTGAGGCATATTTGATGATTAAGGGTTTTAGTTATAACGATGCACATGATTATGCACTAGCAGCAGAAAAAGTTGCGAGAAGAAAGTCCGGAGCAAGATATTTGAAAGATTAATGCGGGTTTTAAAAATCAAAAGAATATATTCTTGAGTATAATAACATTTATTAATAACATTTATTAATAACATTTATCACTCATAGATATGGTAGAAGTATTACATTCATAATGTATCAATTTGTGGTGTTCCTTTTGGGCGCGATGCGTCACTTTCATTAGAACAGGCTATAAAATTAGCAGAAGAATTTAATACGAGAGGTTATGTTTTTCATGTACAAGAAAAAATAGATAGGGGGTATCAAAGAGTAGAGCTTAAGGAATTAAAAGCGAGATTAAGTAGAAGTTAGCGGTATTCTCTCCAATTGCTTATCCAGCTACAGCTAAATCCTCTTGAAGACTTGCTTGATAAATTTCTCTCCCATGATGTTCAGAAACAGAACTCCCAAATTTTCTTTTCATAATCCCAGTTATATTATCATCAATATTTGCAGCTGCTCTAAGTTCTTCTGGAGAAAAATGAGAAGTGGATGGAAGAACAGTAGTAACTCCTAAGAATCTGTCAATTCTTAATCTGGGGCTATCATAACCCTCTCTGCATATCATCACTTCGCCATTAAACTTACCCCCATAAGTCCAAAATAATGAATAACTTTGGTCGGGGACATCTCTTTCAATCTGCCCAACAGTTAATTGACCTCTTCCTTGAGAGGCGGTGCCTAGAATTTCCTGTCCGAGTTGTTTAACAAAACCGGCTAATCCAGTATCTCTCAATCTCCATAATCCATCCATACAATTAGGTAGAATCTGTATTTTTAACTATTTGTATTCTGTAAGATATATAATAAATTTTATATATATTCTCTAAAAATCAGCGATATTCTCGCCAAGTGTGCTTGCATTTTGTACACTTGAAGAATCTTGTTTCAGCTTCATCACTTCCTCTTGTTTGACTTGACCAGAAATAAGCTTCTCTATTCCCGCATTTCGGGCAGTTAGCATTTGTAGTTGGAAAAACATCAACATCTTTTTCTTTTACAACCCCAACTTCTTCTTTTTTCTCAACTTTTTCAGAAGCTTGAATTTTAACTTTTCCTTTTGCAGAATAAGAACATCTAGCACAGCCATATCTTGTATTCTTCTCAACTAAAACTGATCCGCATTTTGGGCAAAACTCCATCTTTTTTCTCCTAAGTTAATTTTTATCCTAGAGGCTAGTGGTATATAAAACTTTTGGTTAACCAGAGGTAAATACTAACTTCGTTTTAGTAAACAAGCAGTGGGTTTTCACTGGTTTTGAATACAATTATTCAAACTAAAAATTCAATTGCTCATTATACAAAAGCGGAGCTTATTTTTTACTTCTTAAATCAACAAAAATCAAAAAGCCTGAAACAACTTGACAAACCCAAGCTTTATCCAGCCAAGCTTGGGAATTCTAAAAATAGCTTTTCCTATTATCTGGCTTTCATGTATTTCCTTCTCAACATTCAATTGTCCCGAATTATTGTCACCTTTTGTTGAATAATAAATCCCATCTTCTTTTTTCTTTATATTAATAATCCTATGTATAATGGGATGAGTTTGATCTGCATTAAATATAATTACATCTCCTATCTTCAAATTTCCTTTTCTCTTAGCAATAATAATGTCCCCCATCTCTAAACCATTTTTAAGACCCCAGGATTCAACCTGAGTTTTATTGATTCCCTCTCCTTCATACCAGTTTCCCTTGTCCCGCCACCACTGGTTAAAATAACCAGCTGTTCCTATCACATTGCCAAGAAATCCAGGATGATGCATACTCTCGCTTTCAACAATAACCAAAGGTAGACTAGTTCCGAACACCAAGCTTAACAAAGGAAAAAATATAAATTTAACAATAATAAACGCTAGGATTAAAGAAACAACCCAGCTTGCTAAACTATCATCATGCCATAAAAACTTCCAAATCTTCTTCCACGATTCTTTTATTCCCATGATTATAAATATGAAATATTGCTTTTAAATGTTTATCATCTCCACTTACTTCGCTTACTCAACTAAAAAACTTCTTGCTTCAATTTCAAATATACTAAAATAGTTGACTAATTAACTCTCCTCGATAAAATTTTCCCAACCGGATACTGTCATCTTAGCGAATGGTGCAACATCTTCCCCATTTTTCTGATTAAATTCAAAATCTTATTCCTCCCCAGTTTCAGATTTATCCCAGCCATTTCTGCTGGTGTTTTTCCTTTCAATTGCTGATTTGGGTTCACAAAATTATGGATAACTCTTCTCAAGTCCATAAAACATCTTGCACCCCCAAAACTTCCAAAACCACTTCTGATATT
>JAPLYA010000086.1 GCA_026395775.1 Candidatus Pacearchaeota archaeon | reverse complement strand
AAACTCTTTTTAGATACCTTCTTGCTTCAACAGCTCTCTCAAATGGTATAGAATCTGGATGATTAAGTTTCATTCTTTGAGTAGTTTGAATTGATCTTACAGAAGAAATTCCTTCATCATCTACGCTGGATAAAATTTCAGTTCGAACTAGCGGAGTCATAAGTCGGTCTAATTTACTCCTCGCATATCTAGCTTCTCCAAATGTTAATCCCTCAACACTTCCAAAACTGGTCTCATTTTTTCTTGCCTTAGATGTTCTTGCCATATTGTTCCTAGCAAGAATAGCTATATAAATCTTTCGTTTGTGACTACTTAATAGTAACATACTTACTAATCGAATTATATCAAGTTTTAAATAATTATATTTCTTCTGCTAATAATGGAAATAGACTTTGTACCAATAGATTATGATTATAAAGATATAGAAGGAAAAACTGCTATAATCATATATGGCAAGTCTCAAGAAAAGAAAATAGCTGTCTTGGATTGGCTGGAAGATTTTTTCTATGTTATTGGTGATAAAAAAATACTTAAAAAAATATCTAAACTTAAGATAAGCGAGATTATCAAGACTAAGATTGAAAACAAGAACTTTAGAGAAAAGCCAGTCAAAGCCTTAAAAGTTTTCTGCAATCATAAAGATAAGAAACTTGTTTCTGACAAGATTAAAGAAAAATTTCCTGAAACAGAGAGAAAAGAACGAGATATTAGTCCTATTACGAGATATATTCTTGAGAAGAAAATTAAACCTCTTAACGGCTATAAAGTTTCGGGAGAGTTGCTAAATAATAGCCCAGAATTTTTAGGTTTAGATTGCAAGCTTGAGGTTGATCTTGTTCTAAAGCTTGGAAAATTCCAGGAAACAAGTTTAGAGCTAAAACCCAAAGTTCTAGCTTTTGATATTGAAACAGAAGAGTTTGAAATTGGAAAAGGCAAGATACTAATGATTTCTCTTGTTTCAGATAATTTAAAAAAAGTTCTAACGTGGAAAAAGACAAAAGAAAAACAAGCTTTTGTCGAAGAATACGGGGATGAAAGTGAGATGATTGAAGCTTTTGTTGATTATGTCAAAAAAATCAAACCAGATATTCTAACTGGATACTTTTCAGATGGTTTTGACCTGCCCTATTTAAGAGCAAGGGCTGAAGAAAACAAGATTAATCTGGAACTTGGAGTGGACGGAACTAAGGTTTCTTTTTCTCGAGGGAGATTGATGACCTCAAGTATAGCTGGAATTGTTCATGTTGATTTGTTTAGATTTATTGAGATAGCTTATGCTCAATATCTAAAATCAGAAACACTTGGCTTAAATGAGGTGGCTAGCGAGTTGATAGGAGAGGGCAAGTTAGAAAATAAACATCTCGGGAAGAAAATAGAGCACATTAAAGAGCACGAGTGGCAGGAATATTTTGCTTATAATTTGCAAGATTCTGTTTTAACTTATAAACTATTTGAAAAAATCTGGCCTGATTTGCTTGAGTTTACCCAAGTTATTGGAGAACCCTTGTTCGATGTTTCTAGAAATACCCTATCACAACATGTTGAAGATTATATTATTCATAATCTTGAAAGATTTAACGAGATAATAGAGAATAGACCGTTGTACGATGAAACAGAGAGAAGAAAAGCAGAGCATGTTTATGAGGGGGCTTTTGTTTTCCAGCCCGTTCCAGGATTATATGAAAATCTTGCAATATATGATTTTACAAGCATGCACACCTCTATACTTGTGTCATTTAATCTTTCTCCCAGTACTTTACTCTCTCGGAAAGAAAAAGATTGTTACGAGACTCCTGAATTTGAGCTAAATGGAAAGAAAGTTAGATTTTATTTTTCTAAAAAAACAGGATTCCTGGCTAAATTGCTTGAGGAAATTGTTGAAAAAAGAAAAAAATTTAAGCAAGAGTATAAGAAAAATCCCAGCCCTATAACTAAAGCGAGAAGCAATGCCTTCAAAGTTCTATCTGCTTCTGTTCATGGTTATCTTGGGTTTTTTGGAGCGAGGTATTATAGTGTTGAGGCAGCTGCCTCAACTCTTGCGTTTGTAAGAAAGTTTAATCAAGATATAATTGAAAAAACAAATAAACAAGGTTTCAAGGTTGTTTATGGAGATACCGATAGCTGCTGTTTTCAGTTGAATGGCAAAACTAGAAAAGAAACTGCTGATTTTCTTGAGAAGTTAAATAAAGAACTGCCGGGAATTATGGAACTAGAATTAGAAGATTTCTACAAAAGAGGACTATGGGTTACAAAAAGAACAGGAGAGTTTGGAGCTAAGAAAAAATATGCTTTAATTAACGATGAAAATAAGCTGAAAATAAGAGGATTTGAAACAGTAAGAAGAGATTGGTGTAATTTAGCAAGAGATACTCAAAATAAAGTTCTCAACTATATTTTAAAAGAAGGAAATGAAAAACTTGCCTTAAATTATGTAAAGCAAATAATAAAACAAATTAAAGAAAGAAAAATAGAATTAAAAGAAATTTTAATAAGAACCCAGTTAAAAAAACCAATTGAAGAATATAAATCAGAAAATCCTCATGTTACAATTGCAAAAAGAATGAAGCAAAAAGGCATGCCAGTTGATATTGGAATGCTTATGCAATATTACATTGCAGAGCCAGAATCCCATCAAAAAACAAAAACAGGAAAAACAAAA
>JAPLYA010000083.1 GCA_026395775.1 Candidatus Pacearchaeota archaeon | reverse complement strand
AGGCTTGCTGAACAAATTTGAACCGGGGTCACTAACTCCCAGGGCTAGGATACTAACCAGGCTATACTACATCCCCATTGATTTAAGGGGTTTAATATCATTAATAAACTTTGCTACTTCTGCTTTTCTGCGTACACATTTTCACTGGTAATGGAAATATAAGGCCCATAATCTCCATTACGGATGGAAACTTATTTTTCTTGGGATTTGGGTTTATTTCATTTTTTCGCTTGTTTCCATAATGTTTCAAAATATTTTTTATAACCTCTTTTTCATTTTAGAATATTCGGGAATACTGATTAAATTAGCTTTTAAACCGAGAATTCTGCAAGTTTCATAAAAAGCCCTATCAGATGTATAAACTTTGGCGATTTTCCATTTTAAAAAATTGGCTATGATTTCAATATCTTCATCTCCTATTCTATTAAATATTTGAAACCTGGGATTGGTTCGTTTAATAAGAATTGCATTTGCTTTTCTTACTTTTTCAGAATATTCTGATATATCGCTCTGACCGATCCTTATAGGCTTTAATTTGAGGGCACTTTTTGCTCTTTTCCACAATTTATTTTTCTCCTTCTTATCAAACCCAAATTTATTTAATATAACCCCCTTAAACTCGTATTTTGTTTTCATCGAATAATAGAGAGAATCACTCGGTGAAAATTCCTTCTCTCTAAAATTAAATATGTTTATATTCTTTACAATTAAATTTACAAGAACACTTGTATCAATTCCAATTCTTTGCGGATCTAGTGCACTTTTATTATTTGTGCAAGTGTTTGAGTTATCAATTTTTATCATTTGAAAAATTGCTATAATTGTTCATTTTTTCGCTTGTTTCCATAATTGGTTGAAAAAGATGTTTTGAACAGAATTGAACTCCTTATCTTTGATGATAAACCCTCGGGGCTCTTTTTCATAGCTAACAAAAGCAACTTTATCTTGGTAGATGAAAGTAGCTGTATCTGTAACATCTATTCCTTTCATAAATCTAAACTCAGAATTTTTAGCGATTCTGCTTTTTACAAATTTCCTTTCTTCTTCTATGTCGCTTAAAATGGTATTCGTTTTAACTTTCATCTCTTTTTTCTTTCTATAATACACTAAAGAAAAGCTTTCGGAAAATTCAACCCATTTTTTGCCTGCACCAATAATTTTGACAATTTCATTTGGCTTAGAAATAATATCCATTGTTATTGTTTTTACCCCCTTTCTTCCCTCGAAAAATTTAAGATTATAGAAACTTGGGATTGAATTTCTTATTTTTTCTAATTCTGGGATAATAGATGAGATTTTTTCTTTTTTTTCTTCTAATATAGATAATAATTCTTTTGGAGAAGCTGCTCTAAACACTTTTATTCCTTCTTTATCTATTTCTGAGACTAAGCCTTTTTGTTTTAAAGACTGCAAAACACCATAAACAGTTGTCCTAATTAATTCTGATTTTTTAGAAATTTCTTTTACATTTACTCCGCCTTCTGACAAGCAAGCAAGATATACTTTTATCTCGTTCTCTTCTAATCCAAGCTCTCTTAGCTCATCAAGGTTTCCCATCAATAAAATAAATTTATTGCCTATATAAAGCTTATTATTTTGTTGTCTAAACTAGACAAATAAGATATAAATAGAGTAAATTGTGGCTTATCACTAATGAGTAATAAATGATAAACTAAATAATAAGGAGAAAATAAAATGGAATTTCCAAGCCCTGAAAGGATGAAGAAAGAAGAGGGAGAAACAGGGAGAGATATAAATAAAATTTTATATCCTCTCCTTATTGGGATATCTGCTTTGATATTAGGAGTTGTTTGCGAAAGTTGCGGAGAGAGCCAAGTAAAAAGGGAATATGAGCAAAAAATTAAACAAATTGAAACTAGATATCAAGAAAAGATGAAACAGCAAGTCATTCCCTCTAATAACTCTCTTGAAAGCAAATCTTCAACTCATTAGCTATTTCTTCTTTGCTGGTTTTTCTTCTTTCTTTGCTTCGGTAGCAGGCTTCTTTTCTTCTGCCTTTGCATCTTTTCCTGCCTTAGCTTCTGCTGTAGGAGCAGCAGGAGTTGCAACTGCTTTGGCTGCTTCTTCAGCTGCCTTTGCTTCCTCTTCTTTCTTGATTATATCCTCTTGAGTTCTATGCAATCTCTCAAAATATGATTTTAATTCTTGTAATTTTTCTTCGGTGACTGTTTCTTTTTCTTGCTTGATCTCTTGGTCATAGACTCCAGAGTCAATTAGCTGCTCAACTTCCTTTGCTTCTTTATTTTCAACTAGAATTCCAAGACTCTGGCAGCTTCCAATAACTGATTTTACTGCTGATTTCAAATCTTTACAAAGCATGTTTGGTAATTTTGTTTTAGAAATTTTTATTATTTGTTCTATTGCTAGATTCCCCGCTTTTAGTTTTTTATGTAAGCCGGCTGCTTTATCTATAGAAAGTTCTTTTTTTAATAATTCTGCAACAGGTGGAGAAGAAACTTTTACTTCATAGGTTTTTGATTTGGGGTTTATATCAAGTTCAACTGGAATTTTTAATCCCTTGAAACTTTTTGTGGCAGTGTTGATGTCCTGGATAATTTTGCCCATGTTCATTCCTAATGGGCTAATTTTCTGAGCTATTGCTGGACCGGGCTTCATATCGCCACCATCGATTAATAATTTCATGATCATTTTTGTTCTCCTTCTTCTGTTTCCTCTCTTCTTATAATTCGGAGATTATCTATTTTTACTGTTACAGGAATCGGAATTGTTGCCTGCAACAACGTGACTACTGCTTCTCCTTTCTGTTTGTCTATTCTTAAAACTTTCGCTTTTTCCTTTTTGAAAGGCTCAGCTATAATTTCAACAATATCTCCTTTTTCTATGTTGATTTCAGCTACTTTTGGCTCAACCATTGTCTTTATCTCGTCGAAACTAGCTGTTTTAGCGAGAATTCCTTTTGTGTAAGGTAAGTTAAAAACAGCTTCTTCTACAATATCTCGCTCTGGAGCCTCAACAATTAGATAACCTCTTAATCCGGGAGGCCTTGCTAAACTATAAACTGGCAAGGCTTTTTGCTTTATTTTATCTTCGACTAGACCGAGAACTTTCTCTTCTTTATTTGTTGTAACTTTTACTATGTATATCATTTGAACATCAGTTCGCGACTTATACAGCTTCGTTAATTTATATTACTTTGCCAAAGCTCTATAAGTCCAACTAGCTCTTAGTATCTAAGAACTAGATGATATTTTTTAGAATTAGGGATTTATAAAACTTTCTGTTTGATTATTAAAAATTAAAACTCTTTAAGTAAACAATAAAGTCAAAGCCGATTGGTTGTTTAATTCTCAAGCCAATGAACACAATTAAAAAGTTTACAAAACGAAGTTCGTTATTAATTCTTAAAAATAATTATTTAAAAACAGCCATAAGAACTGAAATAATAAATCCAATCAAACCTATTGCCATTATTCCAAGAGCTGAAACCTTAGATATCATCCAAAATTCTTCTTTATTTGGCTTTCTAAGAATATGCCATACTCTTATACACTGGTGAAAAAAGCTTACAATCTTTTCTTTTACCATTATAGAACTAGAAAATGGGGGTTTTTAAGTTTTAGTCTTCTGTATTGCAGCCAATCAAACCTGCAATTTTCTTTCCTAGGAATTTTTTAGGCAATCCCAATGTTTTATACTGATGCTTGACTGCTCTTGCTAATCTGATGGTATGTTCTCTAATTGTGATTGGAATTTCGGGAGTTTTAACATGATTTGTAAGAATAGCATAGATTATTTCTCTAACCGGGTCCTTTCTTTCTGAAGTTTCGTAAATAGAGCTAGCTGCTTCTCTTAATTCTGCCCAAGAATGCCCATCCGAATCCCTAACAACGGGTTTGCCTATTCTTCTTGCTAATCTTCTAACTGCAGGATAAGATTTTGTTAAAGGATATGGAAGGGCCCAATCTTCTTCTATTGCTTGAAGTAGACTCCTATTAGCTAACTCTATAATTATCTCTTCGTCTAATCCCCCTGCAACAGTTGGATGATCTGCAATAACAATCCCACTTGAATCTAAAATTTGTTTGGCTGTTTCTTCTGCTGTTCTGAATGGAACAATGTGCTCTAAAGCACCAACTGCCAAAATATGTCCTTGCTTAGTTGGAATCTCCTGTGTTAAAGTTATTCTCCTCTTCTGGTTGTCAGATTTTCTATAAACATCTACATCAAAACCCCCATTTAAAACTTCAAAAACGTAATCTGCGGTATCTCTGACAGTTGGCAAGATAAATCTGTGAAAAAAACCTTGTTGCCCATTAACAACTTCTGTTGATTCTTTTCCATTAAAGTCGGTATGCGCAGTAACCTGCCGCTTAGTAAATAAGTGCTTTGCATAATTTTCCATAGTCCTAGGCCCTTCCCTTGGATTTTCTTTATACCATGCCCATGGGCCGTGAAAATGTAAATCTGCTCTTGTTTTCATTTTTTATCCATCTCGAGAAAAAAGCTCGAGGTTTATCGCCTCTTGAAATTATTAATATTGAAATTTATAAATTTATTCATAGAACTCTATGCCTAGCTCGGAGGTCATTTCCCCTGCTACTCTCTCTTCTTTTGAAATTCCCTCGCTGCCGACTATTTGAGGGCTTTTGACTCCTGTGATGATTAGTAGAACTCTGACTGTTTTTTCCAAATCTTCTGATATCTGAGCTCCCCAGATTAATTTTGCATCTTCGCTTAATTTTTCACCAATATGCTCTATAATTGTTTTTGCTTCATCTAAAGATAAATCAGGTCCGCCAATAATGTTAACTAGGGCTCCGGAAGCATTGGAAATATCAACATCAAGCAATGGATTTTGCAGAGCTTTTTCAACAGCATCTATCGCTCTCTGCTGGCTATCTGACTCGCCCATTCCTATTAGAGAAACTCCGCCATTTGTCATTATTGCTTTTACATCTGCAAAATCTAGATTAACTAAGCCAGCTTTTGTAATTAATTCTGTAACGCCTTTAACTGCATTTGTTAAAATTTCATCAGCTACTTTAAATGCAGTATGCAATGGCAATTCAGGAGCCAACTCTAGCAATTTATCATTTGGAATAACAATTAAAGTATCAACAATACTTTCCATTCTCTCTAAACCATAGTTTGCATTTTCTATTCTTTTCTTGCCTTCTATTGTAAAAGGCATTGTTACAACTCCTATAACTAGAGAACCTTGCTTTTTTGCTGTTTCTGCTATTATTGGAGCTGCACCTGTTCCTGTTCCTCCCCCTAGACCACAAGTTATGAAAACCATATCACAATTTTCAACTTTTTTCTTTATTTCGTGCTCTGATTCTTTTGCAGCTTCTTCTCCAACCTTCGGATTGCTTCCTGCTCCAAATCCTCGAGTCAATTCTTTTCCAATTAGAATCTTATAATCTGCATTTGTATATAATAAATCCTGGGCATCTGTGTTTACAGCAATCATCTCGCAACCTTTGATGCCTATTTCTTTCATTCTAGAAAGAGTATTATTGCCTGCTCCACCAACTCCAAAAACCTTAACTTTTGCAATTTGCTTTTTAAGCAACTCTTCTAATTCCTTATCAATCTCCAGCACTTCTTTTAGGTCTGGCGAGTCATAGCTCATCTGAGCTTTGAAAAATTCAGCCATGAATTTTCATAGTTTGGAAGTTTATAAATTTTCGTGTGATGAAGAAGATAGGTTAAAATAGGATTTGTTATTGAGAAGAAGTTAAATTTTGCTCTTTGGACTTGAGTTCATCTTCTTTCTTATCGGCAACTTCAACTGCTTCTAAGTCTAAATCTAGAATTTCCTTGAACTTTTGCTTGAAGATTATAACAAATTTGCTAAAATTGTTTTTTGATTCAATGATAAGCTTCTTTTCCTCGATCTTAAATGGTAATTGGGTTTGGAAAAAGGCCTGCATTAGAGCTTTAACTTTCTCTTCAACTGATTCAATCTTTCTCTTGACATTTAATTCGTAGACAATCCGTTTGCTAGCGAGAGGATTGTTAAAATCAACTATTACCCTGCCCCCAGAAACAGTTGAAACCTTGCCTAGAGCATTATCAAATGAGAAAACCATTCCGGGCTGAGGATAAACTTGCTGTTTTTGGAATATAGCCATTGGCATAATTTTTACTAGGCTTGGCTGTCTTAATCCAAAAGCTTTTTCTGGCTCTAAATTGAGAGTATATTTTCCTGGTTCTTTTCCAAGCAAAAATTCATCAATTGGTTTCATAATCATATTCTGGCCAAGACAAATTACAGATATGCTTGCAACTCTATCAATTTCAAGTTTTTCGGCTTCTTCTTTGATATTTGTATCAAAGATTTTTCCATCTTCTGTCTTGCCTTTATAATCCAGTTCTAGGAAATCATTCTTTTGAAATGCCATTATTCAGGAAGATTTAGGGTATTTAAAAAGGTTTTTAAAGTTGGGAGGAATAAATTTGTTTGATGAGTGGTTATGATGATTTTAAGAGATGCATAGAAAGGGGTGCGGGAATCTGCAAACCCTAGACAGATAAAAAAGCGTCAAGAGAATTTGATAAACTATACGAAGAATTTGCGGATAGAATGATAGAAGCGGATAGAAAGTATAGAAAAGAATATGCAAGAATGTTAAGAGAATCAGAAAATTTTAGAATCATAGCTTAAATTATTTTGTTTGATTCCGATTTAGAGGTAAATTCTAACTGCTGTTTTGTATACTTGATAATTGTTAGATTGGCTTGATAATTGGTTTACATAACTAAAAAACATCCACTATTTACAGGCAAATAAAGTTTTTCTTTTTACCAACCGAGCTAGATAGGCAAATTTAACAATAACCTTTATAAATCTACTTTTTCTTGAGAATTTAGTAAGGACAAAAAAATGGCATTTAAATTAATTGATGCTGCTGAAGCTAAGTCGGGAACAGCGATAATTGTTGAGGGAGCTCCTTGCATTGTAAGAAGCCAAGAAATAAGCAAAACAGGCAAGCACGGGCATGCAAAAGCAAGAATAGAAGCAATTGGAATTATCGACGGGAAGAAGCGAGTCGTGGTAGTCCCTGGGATGGATAGATTAGAAGTGCCTTTAATAAAAAAGGCCAAGGCTCAAATTTTAAGTGTGAATGAGGGCAAGGCAAGCATTATGGATTTGGAAACTTTTGAAACATTGGATGTTAATGTAGATCCAGAAGTTCAGGACTTGAAAGAGGGAGATAATGCGGAGTATTGGGATGTTGAAGGATTTAAAGTAATAAAGAGGAAAGCGTAAACCTCTCGAGAGTTAAAAAGAAAATCTTTAATCGCGGGGAAAATTGAGTTCATTGGTTAAAATCACCAAGCAATCCTTATTTAAGTAAACAAAACAAATTTAGTCTCTATCAATAAAAGTTTAAATACCTAAAAAACTAAAATTCAAGATGGCAACAAAAATACTAGTAGCACAAACAAGACTTTTTAAAAATGTTTTTGTTTGCAAGAACTGCAATGCAAAGATGCGTGCAGATC
The DNA here is from genome assembly GCA_026395775.1 of Candidatus Pacearchaeota archaeon. Classification (GTDB taxonomy): domain Archaea; phylum Nanobdellota; class Nanobdellia; order Pacearchaeales; family GW2011-AR1; genus JAPLYA01. Next base: position 695 of record JAPLYA010000083.1, on the reverse strand, counting down.
CAAAAAAAATTGCAGATGGTACTATTAGATGTAGAAAGTGTAAAAAGAGGGCTTTTAAGACTATCCGCAAGAAATAAACAAAATGAGTTTTATGCTATATGACTTAATTTTTCTTGTAGCTTTTTGCTTATTCCTAATTACATTTCTATCCATAAGAAGAAAAAAGATTAAGCGAGAGGGTTTGCTAGTTTTATACAGAACTGAGGTGGGGATCAAGATTATTAATTATATAAGCAAAAAATACAAAAAACTTCTTGACAGGGCAGAATATGTTGTAATCGGCTGCGGCTATTTGTTTATGATGGTGATGCTATACTTTTTATTTCAGCTGTGCTATTACTTCATTAAATTTCCTGATTTCATAAGGGCTGTTAAAATTCCGCCAATTGTTCCCTTGATTCCCTATTTGCCCAATATATTCAAAGCAGATTACTTGCCTCCTTTTTATTTTACATACTGGATAATTGTTCTTGCTGTTGCTGCAATAACTCATGAGTTTCTTCATGGTATTTACTTTAAAAGAGAGGGCATAAAGATAAAATCAACTGGTTTTGCATTCCTCGGACCTTTTTTAGCTTTCTTTGTCGAGCCGGATGAAAAGAAGATGCAGAAAATGAAAATTAAAAAACAACTTGCTGCAATTTCGGCTGGAGGATTTGCAAATATACTTATGACTATTTTATTTTTTATAATTA